>PMCG01000303.1:0-11986 GCA_003155335.1 Acidobacteriota bacterium | reverse complement strand
CTCCTCGGTCTGTATGAATCCCAGGTCAAGAGCCGCCAGCGTCGCGAGCAACCCCATGCCGATGTTGGTGGGCGAGGTTCGGTGCGCGACACTGGGTTCGGGTGCCTCCTGGTAGTTGTCCGGCGGCAAGCCGTGGTCCTCTGGGCCGGCGAACGACTCGAAGTAGCGCCACGTCTTGCGGGCCACCTCGCGCAAGAAATCGCGGTCGCGTTCGGCCAGCGCGCGCTGCCGTTGTTTCACCGGCCGGCTCAGTCCGAGGGCGATGAAGGGCGCGGCCGCCCACAGAACCAGCACCGGGGCGGCCGTCGCGAGCGCACCGGGGCGCATGGCCGAGACCGCAACGAGGCCTGCCAGAGCGAGTGCCGGGCTCGCGGCCATCTGCACCAGGAACAGCCGCACGCCGACGCGGCGACGCGGGCCAGCGTCTCCCGCCGCGCTGGCGGCAGCCGTCTCCCACTCCAGCAAGCGGCGCCTGGTGAACGCGAGACGCACGAGGGTCACAACGATGGCGTGCACCATCTCGGACGCCTGGTTCGCGACGAGCGTGAGTTGCAGCGCGGATCGAGCGAGGGCGGTCTTCACATCCTCCCAGGCCGCTCTCAGAAACACGCGCCACGGCTGCTGCGGTCTTGGGCCCGCGGAGGCCGTCAGGAGCAGCGGATAGAGCGGAAACGCGAGGGCCGCCAGCACAGCGGCCGTCCAGACCGCCGGATTCCCCGGCAGGAGTGTCCAGGCCAGCAGGAGCAGGAGGACGGTCGCGGGCGCTACCAGGCTGCGCCTCAGGTTGTCGAAGATCTTGAAGCGCGAGATGANNCCATCTGAGAATCTGCCAGTCGCCCCGCACCCAGCGGTGTTGGCGCCGTGCGTGAGCGAGGACGCTCGCGGGATAGTCGTCCACCAACTCCACGTCCGTGACCAACGCGGTGCGCGCATAGAGGCCCTCGAAGAGGTCATGGGACAAGAGGGCGTTCTCCGGCACACGCCCGTCGAGGGCCGCGATGAAGGCGTCCACGTCGTAGAGCCCCTTGCCTGTGAAGATGCCCTCGCCGAACAGGTCCTGATAGGTATCCGACACTGCGGTGGTGTAGGGATCCACGCCCGTGTGGCCTGCGTAGAGCCGTGCGAAGAGCGATCCAGCGGCGCTCGCCATGGTCACGCTGACGCGCGGCTGCAGGATCCCATAGCCCTCGGTGACACGGCCGGCGCGCGCGTCGAAGAGAGGACGGTTCAAAGGGTGAGCACTGATCCCGATCAGCTTCTTCGCGACGTCGCGTGGCAAGCGCGTGTCGGAATCGAGAGCGATGCAGTAGCGCACGCTGGGAAGAATGCCCAGGTCACCGACCTGCACGCTGTAGCTCGTGTCGCTGGCCCCGCGCAGTAGACGGTTGAACTCGGTGAGCTTTCCGCGCTTGCGTTCCCAGCCCATCCACGTGCTCTCCCCCGAGTTCCATTGGCGCACACGATGGAAGAGGTAGAACCGGTCCGCCCGCCCGCCGCCGTAGCGGGCGTTCAGCGACTCGATGCCAGCGCGGGCCGCGGCAAGAATCGCCGCGTCTTCCGGCAGCTCACGCGCGCCGGCGTCGGCGAAGTCGCTCAAGACCGCGAAGTGGATGTGTTCGTCGAGATTCCCGAGCGCCAGGACCTCGACGTGCTCGATCAGGGCCAGAGCCTCGGGCACACTCGTAAGGAGTGTGGGCACGACCACCATGGTGCGCATGTTCTCGGGGATGCCCGCCAAGAACTCGAGGCGCGGGAGACGCCGCGGTCGTGCGTAGTGGGCCACTAGACGTTGGGCCAGCGCGATGGACACGTCGCTGGCCGGTAGCAGGAGCAGAAGCGCGACCCATGCCTGGGTTCCGAGGGATCCGCCTGCTTGAGCGACGTACGCGAGCCCCAAGCCCACCAGCACAGCGGTCGCGATGCCGATCGACCCGAGGTAGGCGCCGGTTGCGTGGACAAAGACGAAACGTCGCGCCGACGCGGCGAGACGCGGGCGATAGGCCACGTCGAGCTCGAGACCGCGACGCCCCTTGCCGATGAGGTGGTGGCCGACGTGCGCGGCTCGATCGCCGATCGAGCCCGCTTCGACGGTTTGGCGTGCGCTCTCGACCGCCCGCAACGCCACGCGTGCCTGTGCCTCGCCGGTCGGCTCGGCCATTTGCTCCACTGCCTGGCGATAGCGATCCCGGCTCAGGAAGTCCATGCCGCCGTAGATGCCGGCCGGATCGCGCTGCAGCACCCGCTCGACCAGGCTCACCGCCTCGAAGTACTGGCTCCAGTCCAGCGTCGAGCAGAGCCGCAGGCTCGTGACGGCGTTGGCCACGGTTACCTGGTCCGCTGCCTGGCGCTGATGCTCGCGGCGGATGGCGTCCTCGGACGTCGTCTGCCGGGAGGCCAGGTGCTCGTCCACAGCCCCACGGATGGCAGACAGGCGCGGGCCGTACTCGCGCGCGCGCTGCAGGAGCTGCACGACGTAGGCGGGGTGCAGAACGCGCGGAAGCTGGACCGGCCTTCTCTGCCTTGGGTCGTCGATGCGCGCCACGTCCGCGTCGGCAGCGCGTCGCGCCGCGCGAGCCGCGAGCGTCTGCTGTGCTAGCCGCCTCAGGTTCTCGATGAGCGCCGCCTTCAACATGCTGGGCCAGGCCCACAGCTCGCCGATCGTGAGTGGGGCCACGGTCTGGTAGCTGTTCATGAAGCGCTCGAGCTGATGCCGATCCAGGCGGCTGTCGCTGTGCCTGATCAGCTCGACTGCCATGGCATACACGCGCGCGTGGCCGGCCAGCTCCCGCAGGGCGAGCTTGGGCAGCTCGCGGTAGTAGCCGCGCGGCAGGTTCTGGCGGACGTCCCGAATCTCGGAGGCCACCAGGTGGAAGTTGTCGAGCAGCCACTCCGCGGCCGGGCTGACGAACACCCCTTCGTGCACGTCATCGGCCAAGATGCGGTACGCCTCCCTCAGCACCCGCACGTTGTCTTCGAAGCGCGGGAAGACGCTCCGCGCTGCGCGCCGACGACTCGGGTCGAGCGTGAGCCGGGCCGCGAGGGCCTTGGCCCTTTCCTCGAGCCGCTCGACACTGAGCAGCTCGTCGCGCAGAGGTGGCTCTTCCGCTGGGGCAGCGTTCTCCCTAAACAAGTCGCGTACGGCCCTGAGGAGCTCAGGCAGCGCAGTGCCTCCTCAACCTATGGTCATGCCGAACCAATCCGTCTCTTGACTGCGGCCGCCTTGCGCCGGTCCCGCAGGACCCTGCCACCGGCCACAACAGAGGACGCGCGCCGAATTCGCGGAGCCAGGGCCCGAGTCGGGGTTTCTTCGTCTGATCCATCGAGCAGAGCCCGCCTGACATGCTCACTGAGACGAGCCGTGGCGCGATGAAGGGCGGTCTTGCCATCGAGTACCTGGACGCGGACGACGCCGCACGACCCGAGCCGCGCGTCCATGCGGCAGCAGGTCTCCACGCCTCCCAACGGGTTCGCCACCTCCGACAGCCGAACGTGAACGCTCTGGACCCGTGTGCCGAAGCGACTGAGGGCAAACAGCAGACTTCGTCTCACGTCCTTGCAGAAGGCCTTTGAGGACTTGAAGCCCGTGGCCCCCACGACGATCTTCAACGTGCCACCGGCAGCATGCGTGCAAAGCCCCCTTCTCAATGCACTCTAGCTGCGCAGGGAGCACGAAACCAATTCATACTTCTCGTGTGACTCATAGAATGCGGATGGAGTATCATCGGGACGTGGAGCCCTTCAACTATCACCACCTCCACCAGTTCTGGACGGTGGTCCGCGAGGGAGGCGTGACGCGGGCGAGCGAGAAACTGAACGTTTCTCAACCCACCGTCACCGTTCAGATCCACGAGCTCGAGACCGCCCTCGGCGAGAAGCTGCTCACGCGCTCCGGGCGAACCGTTGCCTTGACGGAAATCGGGCGCAGGGTCTATCGCTACGCCGATGAGATCTTCGGCCTGGGACGCGAGCTTGTGGAGAGCGTGAAGGGCCACGTCACAGGCAGTCCACCGCGGCTGGTCGTGGGTCTCGCCATGGTGGTGCCGAAGCTCGTGGCGTACGAGATCCTCGAGCCGGCCNNGGAGAGTGCGGCGTGTCGATCTTCGGCACCGAGCGTCTAGTCGCAGCCCATCGACGCCGCTTCCCGGCCTCTCTCAACGGCGCGCCCTTCCTTCTGCCCAGGAAGGACTCGGCCTTGCGGCTCTCTCTGCATCTCTGGTTCGAGAAGCACGGCATCCGACCGCGAGTGGTGGGCACGTTCGAGGACAGCGCCCTGCTCAAGGCCTTCGGCCAGGCCGGGGCCGGCCTCTTCGCAATGCCCTCGACCATCGAGAGAGAGGTGCGGAGGCAGTATCGCGTCCGAGTGCTGGGACGCGTCGAATCGATTCGCGAACGCTTCTACGCGATCACCGTGGAGAGAAAGCTCAAGCATCCGGCCGTCGTCGCCATCGCTGAGCGGGCGCGCCAGCTCTTCGAGTGAGGCCCGGGGCGACAACTGCACAGGAAGCTGACGAGGGCGCGACGTGCACGGCGCGAGGGCCAAGAGGTTCAGCGTGCGGCTGCCATCGTGCGCAGGCCGCGCAAGACCTGGAGAAGCGCGACGAGTAACGCCGCGCCGAGAATCGCGACAACCAAGCCCCCGGCCGGCCCGTAAGGATGGGCCACGAGCGCATCCAGGGCGGCGACGCCGAGAAGCGATCCGACAGCGCAGACGACGACAGTCGCCACGGTCACGATCTTGGAGTTGATCGCCAACAGGATGCTCGTCACCCAACCGATGATGCTGCCGGCAATCGGAGCCAACACGAGTTCCACAAGTCCTCCTCCCCGTCTACGCCACCTCTGTCTGCGCTCAGCTCGGTAGCACTGACGGCTGACGGATGACGGAGCAAGACTCGCGCCAGAGGGCCAGGTGACGGAGCATCTTCCCACCTCGCAAGATCCAGGCGCGCGGGGCCGTTCTGTCGAGCGGTCGCCTCCCTTTTCTACAAAGCGCAGCCATTCGACTCCCTTGCTAGCGGTCGTCCGACTGCGGATGCGGATGGGCGTGGTGGTTCCTTCGTGGCGCAGTCCTTGCTGTGGTCCCCAGCATGGATCTGATCGGCGGCCGCACTCGCGAGCGACTTCGATACGCCGTCAGCGTTCTCAGGCGTGTCTACGCTGTCACGGCTCTCGCGTCACGGACTGCCCGCACCTTCGTGGTTCGCCACGTGCGGGCCGCCTGGTCGTTCCGTTCCGTCCGCGTCGTGGCCACCGTTCTAGCGGCGCTGCTCGTGCTCCCGCCTATGTGGGCCGTCTACTACATCTACCTCGATCGAAGCCGCCTGCCGGACATCGAGCCCTTTGTGCGCTTTGAGCCGCCCAGGATTGGCGAGGTCTACGACGTGCGGGGCAAGGTGCTCATCGAGTTGGCCCACGAGTACCGCCGGGTGGTGTCTTACGACGAGGTGCCCGGCGTGGTGCGCGAGGCCGTGCTGGCGGCAGAGGACAAGAACTTCTTCTCCCACTCCGGTGTGGACTACAGCGCCCTGCCGCGTGTGATTCGGAAGACGACGGTCAGATCCCTGGGCGCATGGTGGAACGGCGCCAGGCTTCGCTTGCTGCTTCCGCAGGGGGGCTCGACGCTCACGCAGCAACTCGTCCGCGCCTACTTCCTCCAAGAGCGGACGAGCCAGCAGGACGGCGACGTGCTCTTCCACGACGGCTGGCCTCAGCGCGCGCTCGCCATGGCCCTGGGCGTGCCGGCCACGAACAAGCTGCTTCGGAAGCTGGAGGAAGTGCGTCTGGCGCTCTGGCTCGAGGAGGAGATGCGCCGGCGCTACGGGACAAAGGAACAGGCCAAGCATGAGATCTTCGCGCGCTCCGCCAGCTTCCACTACGTGGGCAACGGGCGCTACGGCCTGGCCGCCGGCTCCGAGTACTACTTCGGCAAGCCCCTCGCAAGCTACACGGTCGCGGACGCGGCAAAGGCGGCCGCGTTGGCGGGCATCAGCAAGTCGCCCCGGGACTACGCACCAACGCCGGGCAATGCGCGGTCCCTGCGCCGCCGCAACCAGATCTTGGCGCTCATGGCGCGCAATGGGTCGATATCCGAGGGCGTTGCCAGACACTGCCAGGCTGAGCCCGTGCTCGTGATGGCCCACAGTCCGCTCCAGACCGACGCCCCTGCCGTGATCGAAGACGTCTTCTCTGAGCTGAACAAGCGTGGCGGGTCCGACTTCGGTGTCGAGGATCTCTTCCAGGGACGGATCTCAGTCCGTTCCACGGTGGACGAACGGGTGCAACTGATCGTGAACAAAGCCCTGGAGAACGGCCTCGCTCTCTACGAGAAGCGGCATCCCAGAACGCAAGGGTTGGTCCAGGGCTCAGTGGTGGTGCTGCGCAATGCCGACGCAGCGATCCTGGCAGAGGCGGGCGGGCGCCAGGTTTATGAGCACCGCGACGCGCGCTACTCCGACCTGAACCGCGTGACAGGCTCACTTAGGCAACCGGGCTCGGCGTGGAAGCCGCTCGTGTACCTGGCCGCGTTCCGGCAGGGNNAAGTGGATCGCCAACTACGACAACGAATTCAAGGGCCCGATTCCGGTGCGCCAGGCCCTGGCAGAATCCCGCAATGCAGTGGCCGTGTGGATCACGCGCGAGATCGGCCTGGCCCAGGTGATCGAAACGGCACGCGAGCTGGGGATCCGCACACCGCTCCAGCCCTACATCACGCTAGCCCTCGGGGCGTCCGAGGTGCGGCTGCTCGAGTTGGCGGACGTCTACCGCGCCATGGCCTCGGGCCTCTTGGCAGAGCCACATGCGATTGACCGCGTGGCCGACGTCTCCGGTGGCGTGCTCTACGCGGCGGCCCCGCTCGCTCGGCAGATCCGCCCCGAGGGACTGAGCTTGATCCAAGAGGGACTCAGGGGCGTGGTCCGCCTGCCGGACGGCACTGCTCACAGTCTCGACAGCGGCGACTTCCCGATCCAGGTGATGGGCAAGACCGGGACGACGAGCGACTTTCGCGATGCGCTGTTCGTGGGGTGCACCTACGGACCGCAGGGCATCACGGTGGCGGTCCGCATCGGCTTCGACGACAATCGCGCACTGGGATCCAAAGAGACCGGCGCGCGCACGGCGCTGCCGATCTTCCGCGAGATCATGCTCCGCATCTACAAGGACAAGCTGGTGGGGCCGGCGCCGAGGTTCCCTCGCGAGATCGAGGAAGGGATCGACCACTACCTCGCGCTCCAGGCGAACCGTGACGCATCGCCCATCCCGGCCGCCGTCGCTGCCTTGGCCCCGGCGCCTGTCGCCCCGGCGGTGACAGTCTCGATCGCACTCCTGGGCCATTCCTACTGACACGGCATTCCGACCGCAGCCTGACGGCACTTTCTACATAGTGCCGTCACAAGTAGGTCGATGGTGCCGGATCATGGGGTTCGGTGACAGCGGGTGCGTTTTGGCTTGGCCCCGATTGAGAGCGCAACGACTGAGTCCAAGTGAAGTCCCGACGCGCCGGGATCGAGCGTGTCCACGACAGCAGCTCCTTGGCATCCCGCTTGCTCTGTAGGCACCCATGCATTCCTCAATGTGGGGGATCGAATGTGAAAGGGGTGTGTCATGACGATGTCACCTATGGGACTGCTCATCCTCATTATCATCGCCGCCATCTGCGGCGCCATCGGTAAGGCGATGGCCGGTGGGGCCCGCGGCGGGCTGCTGATCTCCATCGTGCTGGGTTTCATCGGAGCCCTCCTGGGACCTTGGGTTGCCTTGCAGCTCAAGCTGCCGGAGCCTTTCGTGATCCACGTCAGCGGACATCCCTTTGGGATCCTGTGGTCCATCATCGGGGCCGCGCTCTTCGTGGCGTTCCTTCACCTGGTCTCTGGACGGAGATAGCCGGATCTCCGAGCGTGTCTTTCCTTGTGGCGAGCCGCGCGAGCCCCCACACGGCCGGCGCGCGGCCGCATCCAGGACCTGCGCCCACACGGGCTGAAACGACTGTCGGGGCGCCGAAGTCTGCGAGGACGACGAGGCTGACTGCGACCCAGGCCGACTCCGCCGCGATTCGCACGCTGGCAGACCAGGTCTTCTCCCGGGCGGGTGGAGCACCGCTGATACGCGGGAACGCGGTGCGCCTGCTGCGCGACGCTCAGGAGAACTATCCCGCGTGGCTCGCCGCGATTGGCTCGGCCCGGCAGAGCGTCCACTTCGAGAACTACATGGTCCACGACGACGCTGTGGGGCAGCGCTTCGCTGCCGCGTTCGTGGAAAAGGCGCGCGAGGGCGTGCACGTCCGCGTGCTCTACGATTGGTTTGGTTCGCTGGGCAAGGCCACCGCCCGATTCTGGCGCCGCCTGCAAGAGTCTGGCGTGGACGTGAGGTGCTACAACCCGCCGCGCCTGAGTCAGCCCCTGGGGTGGGTTGCGCGCGATCACCGAAAATGCCTCGTCGTCGACAGTCAGGTCGCGTTCGTCACTGGGCTCTGCGTCGGGAAACGCTGGGAAGGCACGCCGGAACGTGGCCTAGCGGGCTGGCGCGATACCGGCTTGGAAGTCCGCGGCCCCGCAGTGGCAGAGGTCGCACACGCCTTTGCGGATACGTGGGCGGCCACGGGGCCTCCCCTGCTCCCGGACGAGGTCCCCTCCGCACCAATCCTCGTGGCCGGCGATGTCGACCTGCGCGTCGTGGCGTCGACACCCGGCACCGCCGGCCTCTACCGCCTCGATCCTCTGGTGGCCTCCCTTGCGCGTCACACGCTGTGGCTCACCGACGCCTACTTCGCGGGAACGTCCAACTACGTGCAGGCGCTGCGGGCCGCGGCGCAAGACGGCGTCGACGTGCGGTTACTCGTCCCGGGTCCGGGCAGCGATGTCCCGATGATGCAGGCCGTATCGCGCGCCGGATATCGCGCGCTGCTCGAAGCAGGCGTGCGCGTCTTCGAGTGGAATGGCCCCATGCTCCACGCCAAGACCGCCGTGGCCGACGCGCGCTGGGCGCGAGTGGGCTCCACCAACCTCAACCTGGCAAGCTGGATCGGAAATCGCGAGCTGGACGTCGTGGTCGAGGACGAGGCCTTTGGCCGCCTCATGGAGCAGATGTTCCGCGACGACCTCGGCAACGCCACCGAGATCGTGCTCCGGCCGCGGGCGCGCATACGTCCCGCGAGTGACGTTCGCTTGGCCCGAGTCAGGGGCGCTGGCGGGAGCGCCACTCGCGCTGCGGCCGGCGCGCTACGCGTGCGCAACGCCCTCGGGTCGGTCCTGGCTGCGCAGCGCGTCCACGGTCCGGCGGAGCGCTGGCTGATGGCGGAGGGCGGACTGCTCCTCACCGTCACGGCCGGTCTCGGCTTCCTGTGGCCGCGCGTGCTGGCCTGGCCGCTGGCCGCGATCAGCTTGTGGCTCGGGCTGGCGCTGCTGACCCGCTCCGCGCGCCGCAGGGCCGACACGTTGCCCGGAAGCGAAGGACGCAGCCACACCCTGGTGCAGCCCGTGCCTGCGGGAGACAACGGTGCGCGCAGCACCCAGAAGGACACCGAGGTGGCCCGGTGAAGAGGCACTGATGCGCTTCCGGGTGATGACCTACAACATTCACCGCGCGATCGGTGTCGATCGTCGCTTCTCTCCCGAGCGAATGGTCCGCATCATCCAGAGCCACGCGCCGGACATCGTGCTCCTGCAGGAGGTGGACGACGGCGTCCCGCGGTCGCGCGAGATGGACCTGGCGCGAGAGCTAGCGGCCAAGCTGGGATACCCCCACGTGGCCGTCGGTCACAACGTCACTCTTCGCAAGGGCCGCTACGGCAACGCCACCTTGAGCCGACACCCAATCCTTCGTGAGCGCAACATCGACCTGACCATCGGCCTGTGGAAACGCCGCGGCTGCCAACACACCGCCATCGTCCTCAACGGGCACGTGGGGCGCAGCCATCGTCTCGAAGTCTTCAACCTGCACTTGGGCCTTTCGGCCTACCAGCGCGAGCTGCAGGTGGCGCTGCTCGCCCGGTCCCGCGAGCTGGCCTCGCTGGTCACCACCAACGTGGCTTGCTTGGTGGGCGGCGACTTCAACGACTGGCGCTCGCGGCTGCAGCCCTTGTTCACGACTGGGCTGAGGTTCCGCTCCGCCACTGACCGCTCGCTGAGCGGCGAGCGGCCCATCCCCACTTACCCGGCGTTCTTCCCCCGGGGTCCCCTTGACAGCATCTACTACCGTGGTCCGCTCCGGCTCCTCTCGGTCCGCCGCTGCCGGATGCGCCTCGCGCGGATTGCCAGCGATCATCTCCCGATCGTCGCCGATTTCGAGATCCACTGACGTCGTTCAGGCGGCGTCAGTGGCCGGAAGGAGGCGCCGCGTTCAGATCGTCGACTTCCGCTGCGCGAAGAGACGCAGGAACCCGTTGAGCGCCCAGTGCAGCAGAACGTACACCACGAGCGCAACAATGTAGGAGAGCATCAACTGCAGGGAGCCAACGCTCGGGTCACTCATCAGCCCGCGGAACGGGCCGAGCACCGGCAAGGTGAGCGCGTCGAGGAAGCGCTTAAAGGCGCTGGCATGGTGGGCCCCGAATAGGTCGAGGACGATCTCGAGGCCGATGAGCCCGTAGATCACGAAGAAGACGTAGTCGACCACCTGCGACACGCGTGTCATGCGTCGCGCGCGACCGAGCTCGGATTCGGTCTCGGACACTTCCGCCGTGGCCCTGTGCTTCAGGCCGGCCGCGACCGACTCGACCTCGGCCTGCTCGGCGGGGCTGCTTGTGGCCGCCTCCTGCGCGATGCGTTCGTGAACGTCCGCGCCCAGCTTTCCTTTGATCTGTTCGTGTTGCGCGATACGACGGGCCTCGTCGTCGGCGAGCTTGTGCGTGTCCATTCGGACCTCCTATCGCCTGTTGTGATCGTCATGCTGCTGCCGCTCGTGGTCCCGCTCGTGCTGTCGCCGTTCCTCTTGTTGTCTTCGTTCCTCACGTTCCCTCTCGTGTCCACGAGACCTCCAAGCGCACCCAGTCGTCGCTGCCCCAGCCAGGACGGCTGTCAGGAGAAGCGAGCTGCCGAGACGGCAATATCCATGCAACATGTCATCACCTCCATTTGGTCCGAGATCTCCGCAATTGGGATCCCGANNTCGATCGGATTCAGCGCTGCCGCTTTCCGGGCCGGGTAGTACCCGAAGAAGACCCCCACCGCGCCTGAGAACCCGACTGCGACGACCATCACGAGCGGCGAGATCACTGTCTCCCATCCCGTGAAGTGCGCGAGCACCTTCGCGCTGGTAATACCGACCGCGAGACCAGCCACGCCGCCAAGGATGCCCATCACGATGCTCTCGACCAGGAACTGCGTCAGCACGTCCGAGCCGCGCGCGCCGATCGCCAGGCGAATGCCGATCTCGCGCGTCCGCTCCGTGACCGACACGAGCATGATGTTCATGATGCCGATGCCGCCGACCAGCAGTGAGATCGACGCGATCGCGGCCATCAACAGCGTCATCACGCGCGTGCTGCTCTCTGCCGCGGTGGCGAGGTCGGTCTGATTGCGGACCGTGAAGTCGTCATCGTCATCGCCGCTGATGTGATGCGACTCGCGCAGCAGTGTCGTGATCTCGTCCTGCGCGGCCGGAATGTCCCCCTGCGAGGCGGTGCTGGCGAGAATCTGGGGAATGCGCGGCCGGCCTGTGAGGCGCGTCGCCGCGGTCGTGTAGGGGATCAGGATCACGTCGTCGGAATCGCTGCCGTTCGCCGTCTGTCCCTTCGGCGTCAGGACGCCCACTACCTTGAAGCGCAGCGCTGCAATCTGAAGCTCCTGGCCGACGGGGTCGCCGTCGGCGAAGATGCGCTGCGCGACCGTGCGGCCAAGGACGGCCACGCTGCGCGCCGCGCGGACGTCATCGGGACCGAAGAACGCGCCGGCGTCTGTCTGCCAGTCGCGGATCGTCTGGTAGTCGGCATCCACACCATTGATCGAAGTGCGCCAGTTGCCGCCCGGCGCGATGACCTGGCTGCGGCCGA
>PMCG01000184.1 GCA_003155335.1 Acidobacteriota bacterium | reverse complement strand
TGGACAACGCAGGCGAGATCGACCGGCACGCACTGGCGCGGCGCGTCTTCGCGGATGGCAGCGCCATGACTCGACTCAACGCGATCGTGCATCCTCACATCCGCGAAGAGGAGCAGCGTCGCACCCGTGCGGCAGAGGGGTCTTCGCCACTGATCGTCACGGACGGCGCGCTGATCATCGAGAGCGGCGGGCATTTGCGCTTCGATCGGCTGGTCGTGGCGCATTGCGCGGAGGCGCAGCAGATCGCTCGGCTGACGAGGCGCGACGGTCTGAGCGAGGAGGACGCGCGGGGGCGGCTGAAGGCGCAAATGCCGGCGGCCGAGAAGCGGCGTTTCGCGAGCTTCGAGGTCGATACCTCGGGAACGAGCGAGGCCACCGACGCACAGGTGCAACGACTGGCGGTCGCACTCACGGATCTGGCGTGCGTCGAACCGCCCCGGGGCAGGGTCTCTCTGGCGCAGGCGACGGGCTGCCTCGCGAAGGGGCCGGCCGGAGGCGTGCGCGGCCTGACACCGCGCGACCTCGCCCGGCGCGTGGCCGCGGCAGGCGCGATCGAGCTGGCGGGGCTGGCAAAGAACCTGGATCCGCCGGCGTGCGGGCCTTGGTATGAGGCCGGGGTCGCCGAGGGAGTCGCCGAGCACTACGGGCCGGAGGTGCTGACGGCTGTCGCGGTGCTGTGGGTGATGGGACGGAGAGGAGTGGATCGCGAAGCGGCCGTAGCGGCGGCTGCGTCGTTGGCGCGCTTGACCCACCGCGCCGCCGAGGCGATCGCCGGCGCCTGTCTCGTGGCCGATGCGCTGGTGGACGTCGCGCTCGAGGGAGCCGCTCGGCGCGACGTCGCGGACGGCTGCTGGCGGGTGGAGGCGCGCAAATGGGGCGGCGCAACCGCGCCGGCGCGTGTCGTGGCCGGCGTGGAGGCGGCCGCGCGATGGCCGCGCGATCTCGAGAAGGCCGGGGCGGAGTGTTGCCGCCTGGGCGGCGACCTCCGGATCTGCGGCGCGCTCGTGGGTCTAGCGGGTGGAGCAGGGGAAGCGGACGCGCAGGACGCGGAGCTCGCGGACGCGTGTCGCGGGATGGGTTTCGTCGAGTGAAGGCAGCGTCTCAGCGGCGCGAATCGGTGGGGGCCACGCGCTCCTCGACCATCGTGCCCCACTCGTGGCAGTGAGGGCAGCGCCAGAGGATCTCGCCAGCGCGATAGTGGCACACGGAACAGACGTGAGGGTCGGCGTAGATCAGGGCAGTCTCGGCGAGGGTGACGTACTGCGCTAGCAGAGGGCCGCCGAGGCCCAGATCGCGCAGTGCCCGCAACGTCTCGAGATGCACGATCAGAGCGTGTGGATTGACCTCGAGCGCGCGCGTGAGCAAGCCGATGGCCTCGCGCGGGCGGCTGTCGCTGCGCAGCGCGCGGGCCAGAGCGAGGCGGGCGCGCCAATCCTGGGGATCCTGCTGGATCAGGCGCTCGCATAGGGCCGTGAATCGGTGCGCCTCTCCGATGGTGGCGTAGAGCCGCGCGAGACGGTCGAACGCGTGATACGCCTTCTCCGGGACCGTAGCCACAAGGTCCTCGAGGATCGCAATTGCCCGGAGCGGATCATCTGGCCCCTGCAGGTCGGCGAGACCGAGATACGCGGGCACGACGCGCCGACTGAGGCGCAAAGCGTGGCGGAAAGCGCGTTCGGCGGCCTCTGGCTGCGCAGTGTGCGCGGCGTCGCGGCCGATCTCAGCTTGCAGGTAGGCGAGCACGGTGCCTTCATCGGTCTTGCGCAGGCGCGCGAGGCGCGTGCGGCTGTGATAGGCGTCGAGCCAGCGCCGCTCGTCTTCCTGGATCTTGGCCAGACCGGTCCAGGCCGCGATATTGCGGGGGTCGGTCTCGAGCACCTGCTGAAAGGCCTGTGTGGCGCGGTCGATGAAGCCGGCCTTGAGGGAATCCATGCCCAGGCATTCGAGAGCGTTGGCGTGTTCGCGGCGCGTGAGGTCGGCGCGGTCGATCACCCTCTGGTGGATCTGGATGGCGCGTTCGACTTGGCCCGACTCACGTAGGAGGTTCCCGAGAGCCAGGGCGACGCCGACGGAGTCGGGGTGGTTGCGTCGGACCTTGAGAAACGCGCCGACGGCAAGGTCGCTGTGGCCCGTGGTCAGGTGCTGGAGTCCCTTGAAGAGGTGGCGCGAGGCGCGCTCGCTAACGTGCTCGCCAAGCCCGCTGCGCAGGCGAGCCGCTGCCCACAGGCGTCCGGCCGCCAGGCCCGCTAGCGCGGCCAGGGCGACGCTCAGGAGGGCCGTGTCCGTCACGCTGAGTGCCTTGCGCAGTGCGACACGGTGATTCTAGGTGGACGCGTTGCCAAAGGCCGCGGTCACGCGCTCCCAATCGCCTCGGGCGCGCAAGATGGCTTCGATGAACTCCCGCAGGCAGCCGTGGCCGCCGCGGGCGTCCGTGAGCATGAAGGCCTGCTCGCGCAGCTCGCGTGCGGCGTCGGCCGGAGCCGCGCAGAGTCCCACCTCCTGCATCACAGCCAGGTCGTTGAGATCGTCGCCGATGTAGGCGACCTGCGGTGGGTCGAGTTTCTCACGCTGGAGAAGCTCTCGCAGCGCGCTGCGTTTGTCGCGGACGCCCTGCAGCACAATCGCTATGCCGAGGTCGGCGGCACGCTGCGCAACGACCTCGGAGTTGCGGCCGGAGATGATCCCCACGCGCAGGCCCGCCTGCTGCGCCAGGACGATGCCAAGGCCGTCGTGGATGTGAAACGGCTTGAGCTCGCGCCCGTCTGGTAGGAATAGCACTGTCCCGTCTGTCAGCACGCCATCGACGTCGCTCAGAATGAGGCGCAGTCGCCGGCAGCGCTCGGCAAATGCTTGCGACTTCATATGAGCTCGGTCTTCCACAGGTCGTGGAGGTGGAGCAGACCTTCGATCTGGCCGGAGGCGTCCACGACCACGAGGGAGGTGATCTTGCGCTGCTCCATGAGGTCGAGCGCGCGCGTGGCCAGCTCGCGGCGGCCGATGACCACCGGCGTGCGCGTCATGCACTCCGCGGCTGTGCGATCGAGCAGGGTGTAGCCGAAGCGCTCCATCTGGCGGCGCAGATCGCCGTCGGAGATCAGGCCCAGCAGGCGGCCCTGGTCGTCCGCGACGGTGGTGGCTCCGAGCCGCTTGCGGGTCATTTCGAAGAGGACGTCCTTCATCAACGCCTCCGGCGGCACGCGCGGGAGGTCGTCGCCGCCGTGCATGCGATCCTCGACGCGTAGCAGCTTGGCGCCCAGGCGGCCGCCGGGGTGCAGCTCGGCGAAGTCCTCCTCGGTGAAGCCGCGGCGCTCGAGCAGGGCCATGGCCAGGGCATCGCCCATCGCGAGCGTGGCGGCGCTGGATGCAGTCGGGGCCAGTCCCAAAGGGCAGGCCTCCTCGCGGACGGAGATGTCGAGGTGCACGTCGGCCAGGCCCGCCATGGTCGAGCGTGGGTTTCCGGTCAGCGCGACCAAGGGGCAGCCAAGGCGCTTGGTGAGGGGCAGCAGCGCGAGGATTTCGTCGGTTTCGCCGCCATACGAAATAGCGATGAGGACGTCGTCCTTGACGATGCGGCCAAGGTCGCCGTGCACCGCTTCGGCAGGGTGGAGGAACAGGGAAGGCGTGCCAGTGGATGCGAGCGTCGCGGAGATCTTCTGGCCGATGAGGCCACTCTTGCCCATGCCCGTGACGATCACATGCCCGGCGCAGGCGCCGAGCAGCTCGACCGCGCGGTCGAAGGAGGCGTCGATGCGCTCGCGCAGATCGAGGATGGCGCGCGACTCGATCTCGATCACCTTGACTGCGGTGTCGCGACTCACGGCGCAATCGTACGGTGTTGCCATTGGGGAAATCAACTCAAGCGCCGACGGCGGGAAGGCCGCAGGGGTCAGTCGTGCGACGCGCGGTGTATGGAGAGCAGTCGCGTCAGCAAGGGCTCGAGGAGCGAGAGCCGCAGGGAATTNNGGCGCGAGCGTCTCGATGAACTGCGCATCGCCTCCGGAGCGGTCGCCGAGGCCGCCTGGCCGCTGGACGCTGTGCGTGGCGTCGAACACGACCGGATAGCCGAGGCTGCGCAGTATGGGGAAGGCGCGCATGTCGACGACGAGGTTGTTGTAGCCGAAGCTCGCGCCGCG
>PMCG01000325.1:883-2852 GCA_003155335.1 Acidobacteriota bacterium | reverse complement strand
CTGACTCCCGGATAACGTCCGACGAGCTCCTTCACTCCCACGGTCTCGGGCTCGTTCAGGATGACTTGCTGCGGGGGTCATCCTGAGGGCCTGCACCTCGTGCTTGGCCCGAAGGATCTCGGCACCGCACCCGCGGGGTGGCTTGTCCCGGCCACGGGCAGGAGGTATGCTGCCCACACTGAGTTCAGGAGGCTCGCGTGCTTGAGGCCGTCGACCTTGCTCTCGCGCTGNNTCGTCCTCCTGGAGGGTTGGGACGCCTCCGGTAAGGGCTCGACGATCCAGCGGCTGACCGAGCGACTCGACCCGCGCGCGTTTCGCGCCTATCCCGGCTCGCCGCCTTCGGCGCTGGAGCAGCGCTATCACTGGCTGTGGCGCTATCAGATTCGTTTGCCCGAGGACGGCCAGATCGCTCTCTTCGACCACTCGTGGTACGGGCGCGTGCTGGTCGAGCGCGTTGAGAAGTGGGTCAAGAAGAAGGTCTGGAGCCAGGCCTACGAGCAGATCAACCAGTTCGAGCGCTGGCTGAGCGACGACGGTCAAGTGATCGTCAANNCAAGGAGGACTGGCGCCGGAACTGGCACTACGACGAGTGGATCGACGCGATGGAGGAAATGCTCGCCAAGACCGACTCGCCGCACGCGCCTTGGACCGTGGTCGAGGCGACGGACGGCCGCTGGACGCGCGTCAAGGTCTTCGAGACGCTGGTGCGCAGCATGGAGCAGGCCCTGGCGCGGCGCCAGGCGTCGCCAGCCAGCGTCAGCCGCACGCGCGCGGCCCAGGCAGCGACGCGTCCCGCGCGTGAGCAGCGCGCCGCCAGTCACCTTGCACGGGAGCGCTCAGTCGCGGCCGAGGCTGGCCTGCCGATCCAGGAGTGAGCGGATGCTCGAGAGCGTCGACCTCACGCGTCACCTGAGCGAGAAGCGCTACCTCGTGCGCATTCGCGAGTTGCAGGTGCGCCTGCGCGCGCTGCATTTCCGCATCTACGGCAAGCGCATCCCGGTGTTGGCGCTCTTCGAGGGCTGGGACGCGGCAGGCAAAGGCGGCGCCATCAAGCGCGTCACCGAGACGCTCGAGCCGCGGGGTTTCACCGTGTCCTCGTTCTCCGCGCCACGCGGCGAGGAGAAGACGCACCACTACCTGTGGCGCTTCTGGCGCACGCTGCCGCGCGCAGGCCATCTGGGGGTCTTTGACCGTTCGTATTACGGCCGAGTGCTGGTGGAGCGTGTCGAGGGCTACTGCTCTGAGGACGAGTGGCGCCGGGCGTTTCGCGAGATCAACGATTTCGAGGCGCAGCAGGCATCTTTCGGGATGGTGCTCTGCAAGTTCTGGTTGCACATCTCGAAGGAGGAAGAGCTGCGCCGCTTCAAGGGTCGCGAGCGTGATCCGTTCCGCTCCTACAAGCTCACCCCCGAGGATTGGCGCAACCGCGCACGCTGGGACGACTACCTGGCAGCCGTCGAGGAGATGCTCGCGCGAACGTCGACACCGTACGCTCCCTGGACTGTCGTCGAGGCCAACGACAAGTACTTCGCGCGCGTCAAGGTCGTCAAGACGATCGTCGATGCGATCGAGAGGGCGCTCGCCTAGTACTTCCTCCTCGGCCACTGACTGTCGGTGGAAGGAGCAGAGACCTTGAGCGAGACAGTCGCGGTCGTCGTCATCCACCCCGACGTCGAGGTCCAGCGCTGGCTGAGGCAGGCCCTGCCCGAGGGCGAGTTCGGCGTTGTGGTTTGCACTCAACCGAGCGATCTCCAGGCTCCGCTGAGCGAGCTGCGTCCGCAGGTGGTCCTGATCGATGCGGCGCTGGCTGTAGCCGAGCACAGACTGTTTCATGCAGCGCTGGGTCTGGATCCGCCCGCGCTGCTGCTGGCCCTGGCCGCGCGGGAGGCGAGCGCTGGCACGGATCAGGCTCTGGCGTGCGGCGCCGACGAAGTCATCACGCTGCCGTTGGACGGCGCCATCCTGCGCT
>PMCG01000325.1:232-863 GCA_003155335.1 Acidobacteriota bacterium | reverse complement strand
TCCGATGCAGCCGCAGACGAGGGCGACGATCTTGCGGCGCTGATGTCGTTGCGCGCGGGCTCATACGTCTTCGTGCAGACCGCCGTCGAGCCGCTGTCTCCCACCCAGACGACTTCCGGCCCCGCGCCGACGGTCGCTGAGTCAGGGACGGCCACCGTACTCCCGCCGCCCGAGCCGATCGTCACGACCATCGCTGCCGCGCCCCAGCGCCCCGGCTACGAGGTGCGCACGAGCGGCGACAATCGACCCTTCTTTACGATCACCACAGCCGTCGTGCGTGACGGGCGCGTTCTGCGCGAGACAGAGACCGCCTGGCCGCACCCCATCGCGAGCGACACCGACCTGGCCCAGGCGCGTGTCCAAATGGGTCAGCAGCATGAGCGTGTCTCGGCCAAGCTGCGCGAGGTGGCCGAACCGCTGCTGATCGCGGCGCCGGCCATGGCCAGTGGCGTCGACGGCACGCTGCTGAGTTGGGCACTGCATTTCGTCGTCGAGCAGGCCTGGGCGGACCTCGGCACGACCGTCACAGCCAACCTGCTCGGTCGCACCCAGAGCGCGCTCAGACGAAAGTGGCCGCATCTGTCGCACTTCCGCATCGGAGACAAGGCGCAGGTCACCTTCGATCTCAGTC
>PMCG01000325.1:0-142 GCA_003155335.1 Acidobacteriota bacterium | reverse complement strand
GACGGCGTCCAGTTGGAGGGTCTGCCCATCGAACACGGGCCGGAGAGGCTGCGACTCGACTACGCGCTGGCCGCCGGCGGCAGCGAGCCGGCCAGCCGCTCGAACAGCTCCCGATAGCGACCCTTGCGGGTGCTCTCGGAAT
>PMCG01000134.1:9326-9815 GCA_003155335.1 Acidobacteriota bacterium | reverse complement strand
TGCTGGAACGGCTCTCCAAGTCGAAGGCCAACAAGGAATTCCTCGAGAGCATGTCGAGCGGCGGCGGCTAGCGACGTTCCCCGCGCGGCAGATCCGCTCGCCGCGCGCACAGGATGACACCGTGCCCGGCCTGCTGCCTTTGCCCGCGTCCATCCGCACGCTGTGCGAGCGCGTGCGCGACGACGGTGGCCGCGCCTTGCTCGTCGGCGGGGCTGTGCGCGATGCGCTGCTGGGGCTGCCGCTCGAGGACTACGATCTCGAGGTCTACGGCCTGGACCTCGACGCGCTCAAGCGCACACTGACGTCGTTCGGCCGCGTCGATGCTGTGGGTCAGGCGTTCAGCGTCTTCAAGCTCTCCGGCCTGGAGGGCGTGGCCGGCGCTATCGACGTGGCGCTGCCCCGGCGCGACTCGCGCGCTGGCCCTGGCCATCGCGGCATCGCCGTGGTCGGCGAGCCGCATCTCACGATCGAGGAGGCCGCTCGGCGGCG
>PMCG01000134.1:0-9307 GCA_003155335.1 Acidobacteriota bacterium | reverse complement strand
GCGGTGCAGCTCGCCGCGCGCTTCGACCTGGCGGTGGAGCCGGCGACAGCCCGGCTGTGCGCTTCGACGCCGCTGGCCGAGCTGCCTTCCGAGCGCATCTTCGGCGAAATCGAGAAACTGCTTCTGAAGTCCAAGCGACCGTCGATTGGCCTCAGGCTCATGCGGGACTGGGGCATGCTCGGCGTGGTGGCGCCCGAGTTGGCGCCGCTGGCCGACACTCCGCAGGATCCGCTCTGGCATCCCGAGGGCGACGTGTGGACTCACACACTGTTGGTCTGCGACCAGGCAGCAGCGCTGCGCGCTGATCTCGATCGGCCGCGCGCCCTGGCGCTGATGTTGGCAGCGCTGTGTCACGACTTGGGCAAGCCGATGACCACACGCCATGAGGACGGTCGCATCCGTTCGCGCGGCCACGAGGAGGCAGGCGTGGCGCCGACACGGGCGCTCCTCGACCGACTGAACGTCCACACGCTGACGGGCTACGACGTGCGCGGCCAGGTGCTGGCCCTTGTTGCGCACCATCTCAAGCCAGGTCTGCTCTACGACAACCGCGACGATGTATCCGACGGCGCGATCCGCCGTTTGGCGGGCAAGTGTGAGCCGGAGCTACTCTATCGCGTGGCCTGCGCCGATTGTCTGGGTCGCACGGGTCGGTTCGAGACTCGATCGATGGACTGGTTCATCGGCCGCGTGCGTGAGCTCGACGCCCATCGCTTGCCTGCGCCGATTCTGCACGGACGAGACCTGTTGGCTATCGGCATGGTGCCAGGACCGGCTCTCGGTCGCGTGCTGCGTGCGGTCTACGAGAAGCAGCTCGACGGCGACATCGACAACCACGCCAGCGCGCTCGACGCGGCACGCGAGCTCTGGAGGCGTGAGGAAGACTCGCGCGCCGGAAAGACGCCTGGCACGCCGAATGCGGGCGGAATAGACTCGTCCCAACGTGGATGAGAAGGGCGAATCCGGGGGCCGTGGCCCGCTGCTCGACCGGAGTCTGCGCTGGCGCCTCGGCTGGGTCGCCCTGGGCCTGGCAGGGTTCCTGGGCCTGGTGGCCTTCTTGCGCCCGCTCTCGTCGAACCATTCTCCGCGCCTGCGCGTTGCCGTGCTCCTGGCGCTGGGACTGGGCGCAGCCGGCACCGCCGTGCTGGCCAGCCTGCGCGGACGCGGTCTCGGCGAACGACTGGCGTTCTTCGCGTTTCTCGTCCTGGCGATCGACGCGCTCGGGCAAGTGCTGTCTGCCTGGGGTTGGCCGATCTGGCCGCTCCTGGCGCTTCTGGTCAGCGCTTTGGCCGTGGCTGAACCGCTTCGCATCGCGGCTGGCCTGGCAGGCTTTGCCGCATTGCTCGGGTTCGCGGACGTTGCGCACAAGACAGTGACCTGGCAAGCCGCTGCGGCCGCTGGAATGGCCTACCTCCTGCTGGTCGTGGCCATCGACCGCGCGCTCGCGGCCGAGAAGCGGCGGCTCTCCGCCACACTGGAGACGTTGGCGCGGATCGAACACGGCATCGACCAGCTCGAGCCAGGCGACTCGACGGCCACGGGCGTGGGTCTCGCGGCCGCAGCGTCCTCGCTCCGCAACGTGTCCGAGGAGAGCCGTAAGGCGCGCCAGCTCGAACGCGCTGCCCAGCTCGATGAGGCGCTGACACGCCTGACGCGATTGGCTCGCCGGGCCCTCTCCGCACACGCGGTGCTCTACTTCGAGATCGATCGCGACCGCGAGCGGGCCTACGTGCGCGCCGCCGATGGGCCGCCGACACTCACGTCCGATGGCGTCTTGGGCCTCACGCAAGATCCGCTGGCCTTTGTCATCGAGCGCGGCCAGGCCTTCTACGCCACCGACTTCAAGCGCCTGCTGTGGTCGCTGCCCTACTACCGCAGCGAGGTCAAGATCGGGACTCTTCTGGCCGTGCCGGTCCGCACAGCGGCCTCTGTCTCGGGCGTGCTGGTCGCGGACAAACTCGACATACAGGCCTTTGCCGCCGACCAACCCGATCTGCTCGAGTCGTTCGCCGAGCTCGCCGCGCACACGATCGTCGAGACGCGGGCTGCTCTGTCGCGCGAGGAGCTCGGGGCCGAGTTCAAGGCGGCCTACGAGGTCTCGCGCAAGCTGGCCATGCAGGTCGAGCCCACGCCGGTGCGCGCGCTGCTCCTGCGCTCGGCGCGCGATCTGGCCGCGATCGAGGCGTCAGCGGTGGTCACCGTCGACGATGCGCAGACGCGCTACACCATCGACGATGCGACCGGATGGGCCGCGGAATACGTGGGCCGCGAGGTGGCACAGGCCGAGCGCACCTGGACGGCGTGGGTCCTCAGGAGCGCGGAAGAGCCGTACCTGCTGGACGACGCGGCCGGCGGCGGTGAGCGCATGCCCGTCTTCGTCCTGGACGAGGGTCTGGGCCGAGCGGAGTCGCTCATGGCCGTGCCGCTGCGTGTGCGCAACCGCAGTCTGGGGGCCTTGATCCTCACGGCGCGGCGCGGCGCCTTTGATGCCGCGGCNNCAAGCCCTGCGCGACGGCCTGACGGAGCTCTACAACCGGCGCGCCTTCGACGATCTGCTAGCCAAGGCGCTGGCTCGTGAGCAACGCCAGGGCGGACGCCTGGCGCTGGTCTTCGTCGATCTCGATCACTTCAAGAAGCTCAACGACACCTACGGTCACCCGGCCGGCGATGCGGCGCTCAAGGTGACGGCTGAGATCCTCGAGCGCTACCTCCGCAAGGGCGACGAGGCCGCACGCTACGGCGGGGAAGAGTTCGCGGTCATCCTGCCCGGCGCGGACGAACCAGGCGCACGCGGCCTAGCCGAGCGCATCCGACGTGCCGTCCAGCACCAGCGGCTGGTGTTCGAAGGCGCACGGATCGCCTTCACCGCCAGCCTCGGCGTGGCCGTCTCGCCCGGCGACGCAGCGAGCGACGAAGGGCTGCTTGCCGCCGCAGACCGCGCGCTCTACGCCGCGAAGCACCAGGGACGCAACCGCGTCGTCAGCGCCTCCACCGTTCCCGAAGAGGCGAGCGGCTCTGCCGCGGGGCGCGGCGTCACGTCTTCCTGAACAGGTGATCGAAGGCCTGCCGCGCGCCGGCCTGTGAGGACTTCGTGCCGCCCATGCCGGGTTGGCTGAGCGGCGAGACCTCGCGAAACTCGAAGAACTCGCAGAAGTTTGCCTTGTCCTTGTCCGGACACCATTCGGCTTGCGGCTCACGGCACTGGTTGTTGGCGCCTGGGTCGAAGAAGCGGCAGTTGAGACAGCACTTCAGATCAGAGGAGCAGTACGGACAGGAGTCAGTGCGGCCGAGCTTGGCGAGCAGACGAATCTCGCGGCCACAGCGATGGCAGGTCTTCAAGGCCGGTCCCCCAGAAGGTGCACCTCTCCGAGAATCAGACCGTCGCGGACCTCGATGCGCGCCTGCGTCTGGCCGCTGGAACCCAGTCGCTCTGCCACTTCGACCGCGCGGTGAACGAAGCGCACGTGGAGCGACGGCCGCGTCTCGACGATGACGTCGCGCCAGCGCACGCCGCGAGACCAGCCCGTGCCGATAGCCTTGCTGCCGGCCTCTTTGAGCGCGATGGAGTGGGCGATGGCCACGGCTGGCTCGGCAGACAGGTCGCTCAGTCGCTGCGCCTCCGCGGGGTCCATGAGCTTGTCGATCAGGCGCGGCCCCCAGCGCGAGTACGAGGTCCGCGCACGTTCGATCTCGATCAGGTCGAGCCCCAGACCGATCACCATCCCGTCTCCTCGGGCCCTGCCACGCGACCCAACGGCACAATAGCAGGAACCGCCCCATTCTCGCCAACGCGCAAATCCGGCACCGCTGCGGCAACGTAGACTACTTAGAAGCCAGTGGCATCGAAGGCGAGCGCACGGCAACAAGGGGGAGACATGGCGACGATCACGCTGAAAGGACAGCCCATTCACACGTCCGGGACGCTGCCCGCGCGCGGCACGCGCGCTCCGGAGTTCCTACTCACGAAGAACGACCTGGCGGACGTCTCGCTCACGGACTTTGCCGGGAAGAAGAAGCTGCTGAACATCGTGCCGAGTCTCGACACCGGCATCTGCGCCGCGTCCACGCGACGCTTCAATCAGGAGGCAGCGCGATTCTCCGGAGCCGTCATTCTGGTGGTTTCGTCTGATCTACCCTTTGCCCAGAAGCGTTTCTGCGAAGCCGAGGGGATCACGCGCGTCGTGGCCCTCAGCGAGCTGCGCGCACGGCGATTTGGCGAGGACTACGGTGTGCGCATCGTCGATGGCCCACTCGCCGGGCTGCTCTCGCGGGCCGTGGTCGTCATCGACGAAAAGGACCAGGTCGTCTACACCGAGCAGGTCCCCGAGATCGGCCAGGAGCCAGACTACGCCAAGGCACTTGCCGCGCTTTAGGGGAGTTCGTCTTGACATCGCCCGAGGACCTTGCTAGCCTGGCCAGGCTAATTGGCAGTGCACGCACGGGTTAGCCGGGACGCGCACGTGCGAGGGCCTTCATTGGGCGGCCCAGATCCGAGACCCTAAAGACGGTTCGCCATGGCTTTCCAGGGCTCGCTCGCCGAGCTTCATCTCCCCGATATCATTCAGCTCATCAGCGTTAGTGGGAAGACCGGCGTGTTTCATCTCACCGACGGCGCCCACCGCGGGCAGATCTTTCTCCACGAGGGCAAGATCGTGCACGCGCAGTTGGAAGATATCGCCGGCGAGGAGGCTGTCTTCGCGCTGGCCATCTGGAACGAGGGAGAGTTTCGCTTCGACCCGGGCGTGGCGACCGACGCGCGCACGATCACCAAGAGCAACACCAACCTGCTGATGGAGGCCGCGCGACGGCTGGACGAGTGGCGCGTCCTGTCCAAGAAGATCCCGTCGACCGACTCCATCCCCGAGTTCGCCGTGCTCGAGAACCGCGAGGGCCAGATCAACCTGAACACGTCGGAATGGATGATCCTCGCGAAGATCGACGGCCGCCGCAGCATAAAGGCGATCGCCACTGGCAGCAGCCTGTCGGTGTTCGACGTCTCCAAGATCCTCTACGGGCTGATCACCACCGGCCTGATTCGCCTCAAGCCCGCGACTGCCGGACCCGGCTCGACCGCGGCCACGCGCGCAACGCCAGCGCACGCCGAGCCGGACGCCTCGCCGCCGGCCACGGCGAGCGCGGGCATGCCGGAACTGGTCGCGCGCCTCAACCGTGTCTGCGAGGCCTGCCGCGCCTTTCTGGGCAGCGTCGGCGAGAGTGTCGTGCAGAAGCACTACCAGAAGGCGCGCGCCGAGATCGAGGCCGGCGCCGGGAGTGAGGCCATCGAGGAGGCCGTGCAGCAGATCGCCCGCGCAGCCTCGATCCTCAAGGGGCCTTCCACTACCGAGACGCTGCTCGAGCAGCTCAGGTCCATCCGCTGACCTTCCTGCCTCCAGCCCACGCGCTGGCCTGACTCTCGATTGGAGCCGCGGCTCGTCCGGCCTTCACGTAGACACCCGCGTGGCCGTCGGGCGGGCTTGCATTGCTTTTCCGGAAACCGCAAAGTATGGGGCGCCGGTCGCATCAAGCGATCGCGTCCGAGGTCTAGCGCATGCACATACGATCGGCGCCACTGGCGGGCGTGAAGCTCATCGAGCCGCACTGCTTCGAGGACGCCCGGGGATACTTCTACGAGAGCTATTCTCCGAGCGTGACGGAGGCCCTCGGCTGCTCGACGCCGTTCGTTCAGGAGAACGTCAGTGGCTCACGGCGCGGGGTCTTGCGCGGCCTGCACTATCAGCTCGAGCCCAGGGCCCAAGGCAAGCTCGTGCGCGTGACGCGTGGCTGTGTCGTGGACGCGGTGGTCGATCTGCGCCGAGGCTCGCCGACCTTCGGACGCTCGTATGTCACCGAGCTGTCCGAGACCAATCGCCTCCGCCTGTGGGTACCGCCAGGGCTGGCCCACGGCTTCTGCGTGGTCTCCGAGTTCGCCGAGGTGGTCTACAGCGTCACGTGTCCCTATTCCCCGGCGCACGAGCGCACGATCCGCTGGGACGATCCAGAGCCGGCGATCGCCTGGCCGAACCCGCCCGAGGGGGGCTTCATCCTCTCGGACAAGGATCGCGCCGGCGTGGCGCTACGTGACGCGGAGATCAACTTCTCCGTCTGAGGGCCCATGGGGGCAACCGCTTTACCGACCCGCGCGCGTGGGGTAACCTCGGAGCCTCCCATGTCGCGGCCTCGGGTCTTTCTCGGTCTCGGCTCGAACCTAGGCGATCGCGAGCACGCGCTCGAACGCGCGCTGACGCTGCTGGGCCAGCGGGGTTTCGTCCTCAAGCGCCGCAGCTCGCTCTACCTGACCGAGCCCGTCGGTGGCCCGCCACAAGACGGGTATCTCAACATGGTCGTGGAAGGCGAGAGCGCCTTGTCGCCAGAGGAGCTCTTGTCCGCGTGTCTCGACACCGAGCGCGACTTGGGACGCACGCGTGAGGTGCGCTGGGGCCCGCGCGTCATCGACATCGACCTGCTGCTCTACGGAGACGAGCGGCGCGCGACGGCGACGCTGGCTCTGCCCCATCCTCGTCTGCACCAGCGCCAGTTCGTGCTCGTGCCGCTAGTGGAGATTGCGCCCGAGATGCGGCATCCTGTGCTCCAGCTGACCGCGCGCGAGCTGGGTCAGAGCTGCGCCGACACGAGTCGCGTCGAGCGCTACGACCCGCAACCCGGAGAGCGGCGATGAACTTCCACTACGTCGCCATCGAGGGACCCACCGGCGTGGGCAAGAGCGCGCTCGTCGAGCGTCTGGCCCAGAAGCTCGATGCCACGACCTTTGCGGAAGACTGGGGCGAGAACCCGTTCCTCAAACCGTTCTATGAGGGCAAGGCCGGGACGGCGTTCCAGGCGGANNCAGCTCTTCTCCAGCGTGACACTCTGCGACTACGTCTTCGAGAAGAGCCGCCTGTACTCGTATCTCAACCTCGAAGATGCGGAGCTGGTCATCTTCGAGAAGCTCTACAACTTGCTCGCTGAGAGTGTGCCTCAGCCCGATCTGGTGGTCTATCTGCAGGCGTCACCCGAGCGGCTCGTGCAGCGTGTGCGCCAACGCGGCCGTGCCGAGGACCACGCCATCTCCGAGGAGTACTTGCAGGAGATCTGCCGCGCCTACAATCACTACTTCTTCCACTACAGCCGCACGCCCTTGCTCGTCGTCAACACGACGGAGCTCGACCTTGCGACGCGCACCGACCAGGTCGACGATCTGATCAAGCAGATCGAGGGCATGGGCAGGGGAACGCGCTACTACGTGCCGCTGGCTGAGAGTCAATAGTCCGAGCGCGCCTTGCGCAGACGTTGTGCGCGCGATCACATGACGCCGGCCGCGCGCTGGCGCGGCTTGACCTCGGCCACGCGCTGCGAGATCCTCATAGTGAGGGAACCGATGCTCCGCCGGTCAAGCCACGAGCCGCGCCAGTTGACGCTGCCGTTCGACGAGCCGCTGTGGAATGGCGCGCACCTCGCCGACGCATTGCGCAAGGAGTGTGATCGGCCCCTGGAGCTAACCTTCACCGAGAACCGCTCNNGCAAGCAGAACGGCGTGATCCACCTGCGACTCCATCACATGTTCCTGAACGCACCGATGGACGTCGTGCGCGCTGTGGCGCGCGGCATCTGCCGAACCGGGCGCGGCGCGGACGGGATCGTGCGGCGCTTCATGAACGACAACCTGCACCGCGTGCGCACAGCCTCGCGCCGGCTGCCGACACTGCGCACCCAGGGTCGCGTGCACGACCTGGGCGCGGTGCGCGACCGGCTGAACGCGCGCTACTTCGGGGCTAAGCTGCCTGTCGCAGTCACGTGGGGTCGTGGCGGCGGCCGGGCTCGTCGCGGCCGTCTGACGTTCGGCAGCTACGATCCGATCCTGGGTCTGGTGCGCATCCATCCGGTGCTGGATCGGCGCGACGTGCCGCTCTACTTCCTCGAGAGCGTCGTGTACCACGAGATGCTCCACCACCAGCTCGGCGGTGTGCCTGATCGCTCCGGGCGCACCGTGTATCACTCGCGCCCCTTCCGCGAGGCCGAGGCGCGCTTCCCTTGGCAACGCGAGGCCTTGGCCTGGGAGAAGGAGAATCTCTCGCATCTGCTGCGCGCCTGTCAGCGGCTCGACGAGGAGCGCTCGCTACAGGCGGTCTGGGCGCGCAAGCCGGCACGCCGCTCGCGCCGGCGACCGTGAGCACGCCGCAGCGCCAACGCGGCAGATGAAGCACCTGCGTCGACTCGCACCGTACGTCTGGCGCCACCGAGCTGCCCTAGCCCGCGGCTTGGCGTTTCTCGTGATCACGGCCCTGTTGGCCAGCGCGTCGCCGTGGGTGTTGCGCTCAGCCGTCGACGATCTGACGCGCCGACTGACCCACGAGAAGCTCTGGACCTATGCGCTCGTGATCGTCGCGCTCGTGGCTGCTGAGGGCCTCTTCCGCTACGGCACGCGCCTGACGCTGATCGGCATGAGCCGTGAGATCGAGTACGAGCTGCGCCAGGATCTCTTCAGCCATCTCTGCCGCCTGGCACCGGCCTACTACCACACCCACCGCATCGGCGACCTGATGAGTCGCGCCACGAACGACCTGGCAGCCGTGCGCATGGTGTTGGGGCCAGGCATCATGTACTCGGCGAACACGGCGGCGACCTTTGTGACCGCGCTCGCGCTGATGGCGGCGATCAGCCCACGCCTACTCGCCGTCTCACTGCTGCCGCTGTTCGTGGTGGCCTGGCTCGTCTATCGCTTCGGCCGCCTGATCCACGACCGCTCGGAGCAGGTGCAGGCGCAACTCGCGCACCTGAGCGCCGTCGTGCAGGAGAACCTCGCCGGGGCCCGCGTCGTGCGCGCCTACGTGCAAGAGCCGGCCGAGCAGCGCCGCTTTCAGGCAGCCAACGACGAGTACCTGCGGCGCAGTCGGCGCCTGATCGTGCTGGTCGGCGGACTGCAGCCACTCGTCATCACACTGCTCGGATTCGGCGCGGTGCTGGTGCTGTGGCTGGGCGGCTCGATGGTCGCGGCACACACGATCACGCTCGGCGATTTCGTGGCCTTCACGGTCTATCTGGGGATGCTGCACTGGCCGACCATCGCCATCGGCTGGGTCACCAACATCGTCGAACGCGGCGAGGCGTCGATGGGACGTTGTCTCGAGCTCCTCGATGCACCTGTGGAGATTCTGAGCGCCGACGGAGCCACGGCCTGCGATGTGCGCGGCGCGGTCGAGTTCCGCGGCCTGACCTTCGCATACGGCGACGGTCCGGCAGTTCTTCACGACATCGATCTCAGGGTGCCTGCCGGATCCACGCTGGCCATCGTGGGGCCGACCGGTTCGGG
>PMCG01000302.1:2345-2513 GCA_003155335.1 Acidobacteriota bacterium | reverse complement strand
TTTCTTCTTCGCTCGGGCCTCGGCGGTGTACGTCGAGGCCCTTGCCTTTTCTACGCAGCTCTGCGGCGGATCGGCGATGTTAGACTAGAGCCAAATCGCGAGACCCCCTCGGGCTTTGCCGAGGTCGCACGAAGGAGACTGGCATGTCGGGACATTCCAAGTGGGCCA
>PMCG01000302.1:0-2293 GCA_003155335.1 Acidobacteriota bacterium | reverse complement strand
TGCCCGCCGACAACATCAAGCGCGCGATCCAGAAAGGCACGGGCGAGCTCGAGGGCACGACCTACGAGGATCTGCAGCTCGAGGGCTACGGTCCGGGTGGCGTGGCCATCCTGGTCGAGGGCACGACCGACAACCGCAACCGCTCGGTCTCCGAAATCCGCCACATCTTCACGAAGCACGGTGGCAACCTCGGCGGCGCTGGCTCCGTGGCCTACATGTTCAAGCCCAAGGGCGTGATCGCGATCGCGGCAGAGAAGACCACCGAGGACAAGCTGATGGAGATCGCGCTCGACGCGGGTGCCGACGACATCGTCACCGAGTCCGCGGGCTTCAGCGTTTTCACGACGCCTCAGGCGTTCGAAGCCGTTCGCGACGCGATCAAGCAGGCAGGCATCGAGCCAGACGAGGCGGAGATCAAGAAACTGGCCGACAACAACATCGCGCTCAACGGCGCCAAGGCCCAGCAGCTGTTGAAGCTGGTCGAGGCCCTCGACGACAATGACGACGTTTCGACGGTCTGGGACAATTCCGACATCTCCGAGGCGGAGATGGAGGCGGCGGCCGGCTAGCGCCGCGCTCCTGAAGGCCGTGGAGACTGCCACGGACGCAGCGGCTCACGCGCCACGCCCGAAAGTCATCCTGGGCATCGACCCAGGCTCGCGTCGCACCGGCTATGGTGCGATTGCCCTCGCCAACGGGCACTGGCAACTGCTGGACAGAGGCGTCGTCGCGCCGCCGGCCAGCCTGTCTCTCGAGCAGAAGCTGCACGAGATCCACGCCTACGTGCTTGCGCTTCTCGACCGCTTGCAGCCGGACGTCCTCGCTGTCGAAGACGTCTTCCACGCTGCCAACACGCGCACCGCGCTAGTGCTCGGACATGTTCGCGGCGTCGTGCTCCTTGCCGGCGCCGAGGCCGGCCTGCCGGTCTGCGCCTACCCGCCGGCCACTGTCAAGCTTGAGGTCACTGGCTCGGGACGCGCGGAAAAGAGCCAGGTCGCGTACATGGTGGCGCGGCAGCTCGCACTCAAGGAGCGTGGCGAGGCAGGTGACGCCGCCGATGCTTTGGCGGTGGCTTTGTGCCACGCGCACCGCTGCGCAACGGGGGCTGCTCGCCAATGATCGGGCGTTTGCGCGGGCAACTCATAGACAAGCAGCCGCAGGGAATCACCATCGATGTCGGCGGAGTCGGCTATCGCGTGCAGGTGCCGCTCTCGACCTACTACCGCGTTGGCGAGATCGACAGCGCGGTGGACCTCCGCATCCACACCCATGTGCGCGAGGATGCGCTCACGCTCTTCGGCTTTGCCACGCCCGCCGAGCACGAGCTCTTTGAGAGACTCATCGCTGTCTCGGGTGTCGGTCCGCGCCTCGCCACCAACATCCTCTCGGGGATCGACGCAGCCGAGCTCGTTGCTGCGTTGGCGTCCGGAGACGTGGCGCGCCTGACACGCATCCCGGGTGTCGGCAAAAAGACGGCCGAGCGGCTGGTGCTCGAACTGCGGGAGGCGATGCAGCGCCAGGCTTCCAGCACTGCTGTCCTGTCCGGCGCCGACAGACACAAGCACGATCTGCTCGCAGCTCTCATCCACCTGGGCTACTCTCGTGCGGAGGCTGAACGCGCGGCCGACCGCGTCCTGCGAGAGCAGCCCGAGGCCCCGATGGAGGACTGGCTCCGCAGCGCGCTGCACGCGCTCTCGGCGCGCTGAGGAGCGAGAGGCATGGTCGAGCAGCGACTCGTCTCTGGCAAACCCTTCGACGAGGACGTCGGATTCGACCAGTCCCTTCGGCCGCAGACCCTCCGCGAGTACGTGGGCCAGTCGCAGGTCGTCGCCAATCTCAGAGTCGCCATCGAGGCCGCGCGCTCGCGCGGGGACGCGCTCGACCATGTNNGCCTGGCCCACGTCATCGCCGCGGAGCTGGGCGTCGCGCTCAAGGCCACCTCTGGTCCCGTGATCGAGCGCGCGGGCGATCTGGCCGCCATTCTCACCGCGCTTGAGGCACGCGAGATCCTCTTCGTCGATGAGATCCATCGTCTCGACGCCAAGATCGAAGAAATCCTCTACCCGGCGCTTGAGGACTGCGCGCTGGACCTGATCATTGGGACGGGACCGGGCGCTCGCACGATGCGCATCCCCCTGAAGCCCTTCACCTTGGTCGCGGCCACGACGCGTGCCGGCCTGCTGACCGGACCACTACGCGGCCGCTTCGGGATCGTCCACCGTCTCGACTTCTACTCGCCCGACGAGCTCGAGTTCATCGTGACTCGTTCTGCGCGGATCCTCGGCGTGCATCT
>PMCG01000266.1:14872-15354 GCA_003155335.1 Acidobacteriota bacterium | reverse complement strand
GAGGCACGGCAGGCCCCACGGTCCGTTGAACCGCCGCAGCGGCCCCAACGGCGAGAGGTCGATCAGGTACACGGCGAGCACCGCGAAGACGTCCACCATCAAGGCGATCACTGCCGCGAGGATCACGTCCCGGTACCGAAGCTGAATCACGCGCGCCATAGCCCCACCCTCCGCCGGGGAGTGGACCACGACCACCTGCCAAACCAGGTCCGTTCGCGTGCGGCACGCCGCACTTCTGTCTGTGTTTCCGGATCAACTACGCGTCCTGCGGGCGGCGCGTGCCTGCTCGCGCGGGACGCTGGGACGCGGGGAGGAGAACGGCGTCGCGGCCAGCCTGGACAGCGTCAGCGCGAGCCTTGGCGGCGCGCGATCATGCCGACCGCGTCCAGCACGGCCTGACGGTCCAGCGGCCGCGTCAGATAGCCCGCGGTGAGCACGACCGGGATGCGCTGCGCCTTCTCCGTCTCGGCCGCGCTGTCTGC
>PMCG01000266.1:0-14841 GCA_003155335.1 Acidobacteriota bacterium | reverse complement strand
TCCGGGTAGTGCGCGATGAGCACTTCGAGGCCCGCGGCCTCCAGCTCGCCCGCGATTTGCTCCACGCCTGCGCTGTCGCGATCGAGGAAGAGCACCCGTCCTGTGGCGCGTCCCGTGGTCGCGCGCTCCTGCCCTTCGCCCTCGGCTGCCAAGGCCTCCTCAGTGTCACTGAACGCAACGCGNNGACGCGATCATCTTGGTCCAGTGCGTGGCACGCCCGCGTTCGCGGCTCAGGGCCTCCTGCATCCCCTCGTTGGCCGCGAGGAGCGTGGCTTGGGCCGCATCGCGCTCGCGCTTCGCCTCTTCGCAGGTCTGCGCCAGGCGCTCGCGGTCCGTGGCGATCTCGCTCAGACGCTCGGCCTCCTTTTGGAGCTGCTTCTGGAGCGATTCCACTGTCTGCCACAGCCGATTGGCCTCGGCCTTGGCGCGGCTCAGCTCGCCCTCGCCGCCGGCCGTCGCTGCCTCGCCACCCTCGGGAGCGCTGGACGCCACTGCGCCGGCAGCGGTCGCTGCCTGCAGCTTGTCGCGCTCTGCCACGGCTTCAATGCGAGCCTTCTCAGCTTCGCGGTACTTCGTGTCCAGCTCGGCCAACTGCTTCTGAATCGTCTCGACCTCTTCGGACGCCACTGGTTCCCAGTGCATGTCTCCGCCGAGCTGGGCCTCGAGTGCGGCGGTCTTGGACTTGAGCGCCGTCTGCTCCTCGCGCGCTGCGTCGCGCTCTCTCTCCAACTCGGCCCGCGCCTTGTCCGCTGCTGCTAGCTTCTCGCCCAACTCGCCCGCGCGACCATCCAACTCATCGACGCGTTTCTGCAAGGTCTCCAACTGCTCTCTTGTCGCCCCGGCTGGCGCCTGCGCTGCCGCTTCCTCGGCGCGGGTCTTGAGCGCTGCCGCCTCCGCACGCGCCTGATCGCGCTCCGCCTCCCGCTCGGTCCGCGCCTTCTCCGCTGCCGTCAGCTTCTCGCCCAGCTCGCCCGCGCGGCCCTCCAATTCAGTGAGGCGCTTCTGCAGAGCCTCCAACTGGTCCTTCGTCGCCCCGGACGGCGCTGCCGCGGTTTCGAGACGGCCCCTGAGCGCCACTGCCTCGGCGCGCGCGCCATCGCGTTCGGATTCGATTTCGCGTCGCGTCTTCGTGGCCTCAGCCAGACGCTCGGTCAATTCGCTCGCGTGGCCTTCGAGCTCGTTCACACGCCGGCGCAGTTCGTCCAACTGCTCGGACGAAGCCGCCGAGCGCGCCCGCGCCTCGGCCTCCGCGAGCCGGCCCTTGAGCGCCGCCGCCTCGGCGCGCGCCTGGTCGCGCTCGGCCTCGATCTCCACGCCTGCCCGCTGCGCCGAGGCCAGCTTGTTCTCGAGCTCGGTGGCCCGGTCTGCCTGCTGTTCGTTGAGCGACGCGAGGCGCTCGCGCTCTTCGCGCAGGGCAGCGGTGAGGCGCTCAGCAACCTGCTGCGCCTGATCGATGAGTGCCGGCAATGGTGCTGCTGCTGGAGTCGCGTCAGCAGCGGCGTGAGGAGCGCTTTCGGCCCCCGGCAGCCGCGACCACAGCGGTTGCGCGAGCAGCGCGACAGCGGCGCCGAAGCTCGGGATCGTGTGGGCGATCCCGCGGATGAACAGATAACCGTAGGCCTCGCCGTGGGTCCAGGGCACCAGCCAGTTGTCGCGCACCTTGACCCCGCTGCCCGAAGCGTCGTCGCGCGGNNCGGACCGGCACCGGCTGAGAGAGCGAGCCGGGCGCCGAGTCCTCGATCAGCTTGACGATCGAGCGCTCGAACGCCTGCGACACCGGCCCCTGCGTCAGCTCGGACACCGAGCGCCAGCCCGCCTCAGCCGACGCGTCCTTGCACAGGCACAGGACAGCGGACGGTGCCGCCCACGAGTGAAGGGTCGAAAGGAATCGGCGCGCCATCTTGCCGAAGTCGCTCTCGGCCGCGAGCGGTCGAGCCTCGGCCGCGATCTCCTCGACCGACACAGAGGTCTTGTCTGCCTGGTCTTCGCTGGTCATGGTCCGACTATTCTACTCCCGTCGCCGTGGCACGCCAGCCGTGCCAGCCGCCCCGGCGTCCCTTGCCGAACGGCGTTTTGCGAGCTAGGGTACTGGGCAGAGGCTATGACCGAGAGCAAGGGCGAGCCGTATCCTTCTCGCCTCCCGGCGCAACAACGGATTGAGGGGGGTGTCTTGCTGGCGGCCGAGCCGATGACACACCGAGCCCAGGAGGCCGAGTTGCTGATGAAGGCAAGCCGCGGCGACGAGGCGGCATTTGTGGTGCTGTACGAGCGCCACCGCACGCCGGTCTTCCGCTTCGCCTGTCGCCTGCTGGGCTCGGCGCCCCTGGCCGAGGACATCACGCACGACTGCTTTCTGTCCATCATGCGCAAGCCTGACCTGTTCCAGCCAGAGCTGGCCTCGCTCCGAACGTACCTCTGCGCAGCGGCGCGCAACCTGGCCTTCAAGCAGCTCAGGCGCCGGGGGATCGAGACCACGGTGGAAGAGCCGCCCGAGCCGCAGCCGACGGGTGCAACGCCGGACCCCCTGCAGCGTGTCATCAGCGGTGAGATGACGGAACACGTGCGCCAGGCGGTCGAGACGCTCCCGCCGCTCCAGCGCGAGGCGGTGATCCTGTTTGAATACCATGACATGAGCCTGGCAGACGTTGCGCTCGTCGCGCAGACAGACGTCGGGACGATCAAGTCGAGACTGCATCGGGCGCGTCAGCGATTGAAGCGCGCTCTCGCGCCTTGGTACGAGAGCGCCGCAGCTGGCCGTCCGGAGGAGACAAGCCATGCCTGACAAGACGAACGAGACCGAGCGCGACGAAACCCTGTCGCGGTTGCTGGCGCAGTGGACGCCGCCGAGCGTGCCCGAGGCGTTGGACGCGCGCGTCCTCGCCAGCTACCGGCGCCGTGTGGCGCACGCCCCCTTCTGGAGGCGGCTGCTCTCGACGTCGATCCGCGTCCCGCTCCCAGTGGCCGTCGCTGCGCTGATCCTTCTGTTGCTGGCAGCGGCCGTGGCACTGCGCCGGCCTTCGGCCAACCGCCTCGACGAGCCGCAGTTGGCAGGCGCTACTGCAGCCACACGCACGGCCAGGAGCGCCGACCAGCCGCTCGTCACGCGCACGAGCCTGGCGGGATTCGAGCCCGTTGCGGAGATGAACGTCACCGTCGTGCAGGGGGACCGCAAGCGATGAACTGCACTCAGGCCCTAGCGGCGGCGTTTGCGGCCGCGCTGCTGTCGGCCAGCCCGGCTAGCAGCGAGACGAAGCCGGAGTTCTTCGTGGCCAAGCTGGAGAATGGCGTCAGCGTCGGCTTCGCTCTCGTACGCTCCGGGGCCGAACAACCCGGCAACGCCCTGGGCGAGGTCTTCTTTCCGCGCTCGTCCGGCCTGAGCCGCGTGCTCTACGACGAGAAAGAGGGCATCTACTTCGGATATCGACTGGAGGTCTCCTCCTCGGACAAGCACCTCAAGGTCACGATCCTGCCGCTGAACGGCGACATCGCCCACGAACTCAGCANNGTGGTGACGATCGAGCTGCTCGTGAACCACGCAACGGGCGAGAAGATCGTCGACGTCGTCAAGCTTGCCACGCGAGCGTTCGAGGCCGAGGCCATGCGCGCGCCTGCCGAGCGCATCCTCGATGCCCTGAAGACCACGCAGCACGCCGATATCTTCGCTGCGCGCGGCGACACTGACGCCGCTATTAAGGAGTACCGCCGCGCCTTGGAGCAGAACCCCAACGACGCGACGGTGCTGAACAAGCTGGGCATCTGCTACCAGCAGCTCAAGCAGCCCGGCCGCGCCGAAGACCAGTACCGGCAGGCGCTCCGCATCAACCCCAACTACGCAGAAGCCTGGAACAACCTGGGCAGCCTCGCCCACAGCAGCGGCAACTACAAGCAGGCCATCAAGTACTACCAGAGGGCCGTTTCGCTGCGTCCGAACTCTGCCACGGCCTACCGCAACCTGGGAGCAGCGGACTTCGCCCTTGGCCAGCTCGAAGATGGGCTCGCAGCCTGGGAGGCCGCCTACCGCATCGACCCCAGCGTTCTCAACACCTCGGGAGGCTCCAGCGTGGCTGGTGGCGGCCTGGAGCCAGGCGAACAGTACTTCTACTTTGCCAAGATCTGCGCCAAGAAGGGCCAGATCGACAATGCGCTCCTCTTCCTGAAGCAGGCGCAGACGGCCAGCTTCAGGGACTGGAAACGCGTCGCGAACGACGCCGACTTTGCGGCCGTCGTCCGCGATCCGCGNNCCGCGACGTGTCGCAACGAAACGCACGTCCTTGGCGGAGCGCCTTCCGTACTGCCTGCCAACGTCCGTAGACGTGTAACAGCGGCATCACGGCTGTCCCCCGAGCCGTAGGGGCACGGCGCGCCATGCCCCTACTCGGCTGGTCCAGGCGTACGTATCCTCACCGCGGTTTCCGACAACAACACGATGTGAGCGGATGCCGCCGACGGTTTCCAGAGTCAACCGAGCGCGCCGCCGTTAGAGAAAGAGAGATAGCCATGACGATGAAAAGCATGCTTGTTCTGGCGAGCTTGAGCGCGCTGCCTCTCGCATCGGCCTACGCCGCGGCCGAGGCGGCCGTCTCGGCCGAGCCGAGTGCCGACCAGGAGATGCGCTACGCCTGTCAGGCCGCGATTCCACAGTACCTCGCGACACTCAAGGCCAACCCCAATGACGCCGTGTCGCACAATCTCCTCGGCACCTGCCGTCAACGTCTCGGCAAGCAGAAGGCCGCGATACGGGAGTACGAGNNCCAGCGCAAGTACAACAAGGCGGTTGCCCAATACGAGAAGGCCATAGCGCTCGACCCCGGCATGGCCACAGCGCACAGGAACCTGGGCACCGCCCTTTTGGCCAGGGGTAAGACCGAGGAGGGCTTCGCCGCCTACGCCGAGGCCCAGCGGCTCGATCCGACGATCCTGGCTGTGGCCAACCCCGTTTCGGTCGACACCACGAACGCCGCGCTGGCTCAACAGTACTTCTACTTCGCGAAGATCGCGGCCAGGTCTGGCCAACTCGATGCCTCAATCGAGTTCCTGCGCANNCGTCGTGCCTGATCGGCGTTTCGCCGCGATCGCCAGGTGACCGCCGCGGACGTGTCGTAGGAGGGGGAGCCCAGACGCGGCTCCCCCTCATTGCTTTGCCGGTTTGGCTCGCTCGCCGTGCCCGTGTTAGAAACAGGGCCATGGATGTCGCGCGCCTCTTCAGGAACTACGGAATCGCATTCGCGGCCGCGCTCACGCTCGCCGCGTGCGCGCAGCCACCGGCCCCGGTCGATCTACTCGACGCCGTTGCCGCTCTGCGCGATGCCGAGGTCGCCGGCCANNTCGTCGACGTGCCTCCAGGCGCGCATCTGACGTTTGCCTGCGGCATGGCCCCCTCACGCCATGGGCGCCCCGGGGTGGAGTTCGTCGTCAAGGTCGTGGCACAGGGGCGCGAGAGCCGCGTCTACTCGCAGATGCTCGACCCGCGACGCAATCCGCAGCACCGCCTTTGGGTCGACGCGGACGTCGATCTCTCCGCCCATGCCGGCCGGAACGTCGAGCTCGTCTTCGAAACGCACGGCTATGAGGAAGCCGGAGAAACCGACGTGGCCTATTGGGGCGCGCCCGCGCTCAACGCGCCGCAGTCAGCACCGCTGGTGGTCCTCTATCTCGTCGATACCCTGCGCGCCGATCACACGAATCCCTACGGCTACGCGCGCGACACGACCCCGCACCTGGCCGCACTGGCGCGCGACAGCGTCGTCTTCGAGCATGCCATCGCCCAAGCCTCCTGGACCAAGCCCTCGGTGGCCTCGATCCTGACCTCTCTGCCGCCGCACCGCCATCAAGTTGTGCAGCTCGGCGATGCCCTCGACGTCAAGCTCGTGACCCTGCCGGAGCGACTGCAACCGCACGGCTTCACCACCGGTGCGGCCATCGCCAACGTCGTCATCTATGGCAAAGACACGCACTTCGAGCAGGGCTTCGAGTTCTTCGCCGGTTTGCACGATCCACACGACCGCCCCTCCAAGACGGTCCGCTCCGCGCCTGTGGTCGACGCTGCGCTGCACTGGCTCGATGCGCGCCGCGGCCAGAAGCAGTTTCTCTTCGTGCACACGATGGACCCGCACGTGCCCTACACGCCGCCGCCGCCGTTCGATCAAATGTACGAGCCCCATCCGGCGCCCGGCCACCCGGCCACTGATCCGCGCGACGACGCCAAGGACCCGCTCGACCGCGACCGCTTGATCGCGCAGTACGACGGCGAGATCGCCTACAGCGACCAGGAGTTCGGCCGCTTCATCGAGGGCCTCAAGGCACGCGGCCTGTACGACCAGGCGCTGATCGTCTTCATCAGCGACCACGGCGAGGAGTTCCTCGACCACGCGCAATGGCTCCACGGCCGCAGCGTCTTTGACGAGGTCGTGCACGTGCCGCTGATCGTCAAGTTCCCTGGCGGCCGGCATCGCGGTCAGCGTGTCTCGCAACAGGTGCAGACGCTCGACGTCGTGCCGACGATCATGGCCGCGCTGGGCCTGAGCGTGCCTGCCGCGCCGGAGATCGAGGGGCGCCCGTTGCAGCCGCTGCTTGACGGCCCGGCAGCGCCACGGCCGGCGCTCTCGGAGATCACGCACCGAGGCTACGTGGCCTACGGCATCCGCACGGACAAGGACAAGTACGTGCGCCGCTTCAGCCCTGAGCAAGACCCCTTCTTCGGAGCACAGCAGGAGCTGTACTTCGACCTCGCGCGCGATCCTCTGGAGCGCGCCAATCGCCTCGCCGAGGCAGGCGAACGGGTCGCGTGGGCCCGTCCGACCCTCGCAGCCGCGTTCTTGGCCAGCCCGTTCATCCCGACGCTGCGCTTCATAGGGTCCGGCGAGTACCGCGTGCGGCTGCACACGCAGGGGGTGATCGGGCAGGTCGAAGCGCACGGCCTGGGCGCGCACGAACAGCACGTCCAGACCGGGCCGGGCGAGCTGAGCCTCACGGTCGCTCCGCAACCCGACCGGCCGCGCGAGGTCCACTTCAGAGTGACACCGCTCGGCGCGCCGATATGGCTCGACGGCACGCGCGACGGCCGCCCGCTGGCCCCGGCTGCCGTCCTACTGGGCGAGCAAGGCGCGCATCCTGCCGCAGTCCCATTCGCTCTCCCCGCGGCGGAGATCGAGGGCGTGCGCACGGAGAACGTCTTCGCGCCGCCGCGTACCGGAGCACCCGGCCTTCACGTGTGGCTGGCGCCAGCCGAGGGACACAGTGCACCGGCGAGCGTCAGTCAGAAGGACTGTGAGCAGCTGCACGCCTTGGGCTACATGGACTGCCCTGGCCAATGAGCTGGCCCGCTGTCCGGCTCGTCGTCTTCGACCTTGACGGGACACTGGTCGACTCCCTCGGCGACCTGGCCAACGCGCTCAACTCCGCCCTGGCGCAACTCGTGCCGCAGACTCCGCCGCTGCCGCTGGCGCGCGTGCGCAGCTTCATCGGCGACGGCGCGCGCCTTCTGGTCGCGCGCAGCCTGGAGGCAGCGGGTCTGCACGTCCCGGTCGACGAGGCCCTGCCAGTCTATGTCCAGGCCTATCGCCAGCGCATGTTCGACCACACGAGGCTCTACGCCGGGGTTCGGGAAGTCCTCGATGCGCTGCACGACCGCAATCTGGCCGTGCTGACGAACAAACCCGGCGACATGAGTCGCGCGATCCTGTCGCATTTGGGAGTGGCCGAGCGCTTCTTCCGCATCGTCGGCGGAGGAGACCTGGCGGAGCACAAGCCCGATCCCAGCGGACTGCTGCAGCTCGTCGATGCCTGCAGCGCGACGCCGGAGCGAACGGTCATCGTGGGCGACTCGGCTGTCGACGTGCGCACCGGCAGGGCTGCCGGCACGCACACGGTCGGAGTGACCTACGGCTTCGCGCCCGACAGTTTGGCAACCGAGCCGCCCGACGTCATGATCGACCACCTGCGCGACCTGCTGCCCTTGCTCGGGTCCGACGCCAAGGCGGGTGTGGTAGTCTGAGCCGTCGCACAGAGGCACACGGCAAATGAGCAGCATCTTGATCTGGGGCAAGACGCGAGAGCTTGTTGCCGGGGAGTTTCCGCCGGGCATCTCGACCCACGAGGTGGCCGAGCTCGCCGATTTGCAGAACCGGTTGGAGCTGGGCGGCGGACCGCTCGTGCTCGTCGGTGCCGCGCAGCTCGAGAGCCATCGCGAGGCGATCGAGACCTGGCTCAAAGGCGGGGGCGCATTCAAGGCAGTGCTGGCCGGCGTGTGCGATGCTGGCGAATCCGACGACCTGCTGCGACGCTTCCCCTTTCTCGACGACCTGCTGCTCAGACCCGTCACTCCGGGACGCCTGCGCTTGCGCCTCGAGCGCGCGCTGGACATGCTCCACAACCGCCGCGCCGTGCGCCAGCTCGAACTGGCCCTCGATCGCAAGAGTCAGGAGTTGCACGAGCTCAACAAGATCGGCGTGGCGCTCTCCGCCGAGCGCGACATCGACAAGCTGCTCGAGCTGATCCTGGCCAAATGCCGCGAGATCACGGTCGCGGACGCCGGCAGCCTCTACCTGGTCGAGCGCGGCCCGGAGCGCGACGGTCAGCCGGACGGACGGCTGCGTTTCACGCTGACCCAGAACGACTCGGTGGTGGTCCAGTTCGAGGAGTTCAGCATGCCCCTGAGCGAATCCTCGATCGCGGGCTATGTGGCACTGACCGGACGCAGCGTCAACCTGGCCGACGCCTATTTCCCGCCCACGGACGCGACTTACACCATCAGCCGCTCGTTCGACGAAAAGTCGGGCTATCGCACGAAGTCCATGCTGGTCGTGCCGATGCGCGACCATCAGGACATGGTGATCGGGGCCATCCAGCTCATCAACAAGAAGAAAACCGCCGACACCGTGCTGCGACCGGTTTCAGTGGTCGAAGAGATGGTCGTGCCCTTCACGCCGGTCGACCAGGAGCTGGTGACCTCGCTCGCCAGCCAGGCCGCGGTGGCCTTCGAGAACACGCTCTTGATCGGGGACATCAAGAAGCTCTTCGACTCCTTCGTGCGCGCCTCGGTGACCGCGATCGAGTCGCGCGATCCCACCACGTCAGGCCACTCCGAGCGCGTCGCGACCCTGACGGTCGGCTTGGCCGAGAAGGTCGACGCCGCCGATAGCGGCCGGCTGCGCGACGTGCACTTCACGCGCGACCAGATCCAGGAGCTCAACTTCGCCAGTCTGCTGCACGATTTCGGCAAGGTCGGCGTCAAGGAGAAGGTGCTGATCAAGGGCAAGAAGCTCTACGTCGGCGAGCTGCTGCTGATCCGCCAGCGCTTCGCATACATCCGGCGCACCATCGAGGCCGACCACTTGCGGACCAAGCTGGAGCTGAGCGTCGCGGGCCGCGCCACGCCCGAGGTGCTCGCACGCCTGGACCGCGAGCACGACGAGAAGCAGCGCGAGATCCAGGGCATGCTGCGCATGATCCTGCAGGCCAACGAGCCGACGGTCATGGAGGAGCAGGGCTTCCGCGCTCTGATGGACCTGACGCGTCGCACCTACGGCGACATCGACGGCCATCGTCAGCCCTTTCTGGCGCCGAACGAGCAGGCCGCGCTCGCAATCAACAAGGGCAGCCTTTCGGAGCGGGAGCGGCGCGAGATCGAGAGTCACGTCACGCACACCTATCGCTTCCTCTCGACGATACCCTGGACCAGCGAGTACGGCATGATCCCGGAGATCGCCTATGCCCATCACGAGAAGCTGGACGGCACAGGCTATCCGCGCGGCCTGCCCGGGGTGCGCATCCCGGTTCAGTCGCGGATCATGACGATCGCGGACATCTTCGACGCGTTGGTGGCGTGGGACCGGCCCTACAAGAAGTCCGTGTCGGTCGAGAGCGCCCTCGACATCTTGTCCGAGGAGGCGGCGGAGGGGAAGCTCGACGCCGAGCTGCTCAAGGTGTTCATCCAGGCCAGAGTCTTCGAGAGGACCACGACCCACGCGGAGCGCTAGCCCGTCACACTGCGGGCGACCAGGAGAAGATGCTACCCCGCCTCAAACAGCCGTTCCTGCTGCTCATGCTGTGCGTGCTGTTCGCCGTCGGCAGCAGCTACCGCCTCGCTCCGCACAAGTACTATCGCGTGCGCTTCGCCCGCAGCACGCTCACGGCCAGCGCCGCGACGATCGAGGGCAGCTTCGGCAAGGACTCGTGGGCATTGATGGCGTTCGCGCTCGATCACTGGCGCCACACCGGTAACGACCGGATCTACTCCGACCTGCTGCTGAGACAAACGTACAAGTACCTGTATCCGCCCACGGCCTTGCTCATTCCAAAGGTCCTCGACGACCTGCACATCCAACAGGACGCCTTCTACGACAGGACTTCACTCCTTTTCCTCGCCATCACGGTTCTGGCCGTCTGCGGCGTCGCGCTGTGGTCGCTCCGCACGTACGCCAGCGTGCGGCTTCGTTGGCACGAGCAGGCGCTGCTTGTTGTACTGACGAGCCTGCTCGCCCTGACCTTTTATCCGATCGTGCTCGGGGCCATGCTCGGCCAGCTACAGGTGTGGCTGAACGCGCTGTTCGCGATCTCACTGCTCTGCTACGTGAAAGGTCGCCGCGTCTCCGCAGGCGCGGCCCTGGGGCTGATGGCGCTCGGCAAACCGCAGTACGCCCTCTTTCTCCTGTGGGGCCTGCTGCGACGCGACCGGCGCCTGATCGCCGGCATGCTCGGCGCGGCAGGCCTCGGCCTGGCTGTCAGCATCGCCACCTTCGGCTGGGCGATGCACGTGGACTACCTGCGCGCGCTGCGCTTCTTGTCGGCGCACGGCGAGTCGTTCCACGCCAACCAGTGCGTGTACGGATTGCTGGGACGGCTGTATGGCGTCACGCAGCCCGAGCTCTTCAACAACCTCGACTGGATCTGGCGAACTTACCCACCCTTGCGGCCAGCGCTCTACGCCGCCACGGCCGTGAGCAGCGTCGCGTTTCTCGTGCTGGCACTGCTCAAGGGACGCGCCGAGCCGGCGCTCGAAGGGCCAGCCGGCTTCTGCCAGATGGCGCTCGCCACAACGATGGCCGCTCCCATTGCTTGGGTGCATCACTACGGCATCCTGCTGCCGATCTTCGCCTGGCTTTGGCCGCTTCTGTGGTTCGACGAACGCTTCCGGCACGCCTCGCGTTGGCGAGTGGCTTTCGTGGTCTGTTACGTCCTGGCGAGCAGCTACATCTCGGGCGCGAACGCGCTGGCGTCGACGTGGCTCAACGTGCTCCAGTCCTATCTCTTCTTCGCCGTGCTCGCCGTGTTCGCGTTCCTGCTGTACGTGCGCATGCGCCGCCCTCAGACGACGTGAGAGGGCGGGGCGCATCCGCCTATCGCCAGACGAGGTGGATTCTCTCGGATTCAGACACCCAGGCGGGAAAGAATGCCAGGTTTTAGATCATGCGGTTGATCGTCGAGCTCGAACGCGAAACAGACGGCCGGTGGATCGCTGACGTGGTCGACCTGCCCGGCGTGATGGTCTACGGCGTTACACGCGAGGAGGCTCTTGCAGCAGCCCAGGCGCTTGCCCTGCGCGTCTTGGCGGACAAACTGGAGCACGGCGAAGTGCCGCCCGAACCGGTGGCCGTCTCCTTCGCTGTAGCTGCTGCGTGAGTGGCTAACCAGCGAGCAAAGCCAGCCGCGTGGTGGCCGCGCTTCTTCGCGTTGAATGGCAGACCGAACGCACGACCGGTCCCCATCGCACTCTCATCCGCCCAGGTTGGCCCAATTTCAGCTGGGCCTTCCACGATAGCGACGAGATCGGCCCGGCCATACTGGCCCGTATCGCTCGCCGCACTGGGCTGCGCCCCGAAGACCTTTGACGCCGCACTCTTGCTCAGAATCTGGGAACGCAGTGGCGAAACAGGCGAGGTGTTGTATCCTCACCCCGGATTCTGCTCAGTCTGGCAGGCCGAGCAGACCGGGCACTGAGATGTCTTCGTCGATCTCAGGCCAGCGGATTCCCAGGCCAGGACCGATCAGCTCCCAGCGCTCGCGCGCCTCGGGCGTTGCATCGCGCAGGCGCGGAAGCCACTCGAGAGGTGATCAGACTCTCACGATCGGCGTCATCGAGGAGCACCGGCTGACCGCTCCACGCGCGTCAGCCTCGCGTCGAGTTGGCCGAAGGAGAGCTTGACCACCGAACCCAGCTCCGAGAACCCGCGCCGCACCTCGTTCTCAAGCCGGTCGATCCGCTCGTTGGTCGCGGCGACGCCCTCAGCGACTTGCTGGACCTTCGACTCCAGCCCCTCAGCCACCACGCCGAAGTAGCGCTTGATGTCCTCGCGATCTTCTGTGGTCATGCAGCCGTACCCTCCGCCTTCGGAGAGTATACCCCGCCACTGCCAGGACAGGTCCGTTTATCGCCGTCGTCGAGGAACACTGGCTGACCGCTCGTTGCCGCGACTGGTCACGTGCCAGATCGCGCCACTGCGCTCCAGACGCAGCGGTCGGCTCACGCTTCACTCCTCGCCTACGCCGAGCGCATCACGATTAGCGGACCTGACCTCGCTGCCCGTGTTCCGCAGCTCGGCCAGCCTTTCTAGCCTAGCGTCTGCGTGTCAGGGGACCAGGGATGGCGACGAAACGATGCGTGAAGTCGTCGTCCACGGCGAAGGCATCGCGGATGCCGAGCTTCTCCATGACGACGAAGCTCAGGCAATCGACGGCGCTGTAGGTCTTGTCGTTGTACCGCCTGAGGTACTCGAAGGCCGCCTTGTGCTCTTCGAGCGACGTGACGTAGATGCGGGCGATCTTCTCGCTGTAGAGACGCTCTCCCACGAAGACGGCCAGCTCGTGCGAGACCCGCGCACGCGCCGGGGGAGGTTCCGATCGATGTAGCGCTCGAAGGTTGCACGCACACGCTCATGGTGCGTGTCGCGCTGCGAGAAGAGCGCCAGGAAGAAGCCGGTGTCGATGAAGATCACGGAACGCCGTAGAGATACTTGTCGTGGTTCTCGGCCAGGTCTGCCGGAGCGTCCTTGATACAGCCGATCAGCTCGCGCGCGGTCTTCCAGCCCGTGGGGTCGTCGTCCTCGGTAGCGGCGCGAGCCTCGCTCTCGTCCTCGACGATGACGCGCACCTTGGAGTGCTCCTTGAAGCCGAGAGGTTTCTCGGGCCTCAGGACGCCGTTCTCGTAGATGGCTTCGACCGCTACCGTCATCACGTCACCTCGAAGAGATCTTACCATCCCTCTCGCGCGGCTGGCTCTTTTCGATCGTCGCTNNCACGTGCCAGATCGCGCCACTGTGCTCCAGACGCAGCGGTCGGCTCACGCCTCACTCCTTGCCTACGCTAGGCGCATCACAATTAGCAGACCTGACCCCGTCTTCCGACGGGGCGCGACGCGCGCTCGCAGCGAGAAGAGAAGTGCGCGCGGCGTGACGCGGCGCGTCCTTATCGGCGGTCAGGCCAAACAGCAATGTCGTCAGCAGTACTGAGGAGTCCGTCTGGTCCTCTTGAACGCACGTCAAATTCGACGCTTCCGACGAGCGATCGCCTCGCCCTCACGACGATCCGATGTCCCCACGGATCGAGCGCGGCCTCACCTGCGGTGTGCGCGCTGCAATCAAATCCCTCGGAGCCACCCACCGCCTTCAAGAGAGCGTCAGTCTCTCGATCCGCTAGGACCGACCAGGTATCACCGACCCTTCCTTCGAACGCAGCGTTCCCACGTTTATCAAGCGCCGCCTGGATCGAAGCCACGCACGAGTACGCGGGCGCGACGCGGAGCTTGTTCCATACCCTGAGACCCTGCACCACGCCCACTACAACGATCATCGCCGTGACAGCCGCCACGACGAGCGTACGGCGCTTTCTAGTACCGCTGATAGTGTTGTTCATGGGTGAGCCGTCGACCCTCCCCCCTGCCACCGCCACGTTGGCTGATAGATCTCAAGGCAGGCCTGTTCGCACGTTCCCGCCGTTTCTTGCGATTTCCTGCCACACGCGAGGCCATGCTGTTCGGCCGCCATGTCACTCTCGCTGTCCGTAGACGGCTTTGAACTCGAGTTCTCGTGGAGCAGGTCGTACCAGTTGACAGCAACGTCCCCTTGATACCCATATCTGCGTTCCAGCAGACACGCGGACATGCAGTGCCGGAAACCACCGCCATATGGATCTCCGAACCCAGGGAAGTCGCGTTGTTGAGCTTCTATGGCCTGCTCTGGTATGTCCCACGGGGCACCTGTCGGGTCAGTAGTCGGAAGCGTGGGTGGCTGCCTCCACGGCGTCCTTCCCCTGCCGTGCAACCCAAGAGGATCGTTCTCGTTTGCCGGGTCGTTCTCGACATACGCGTAGAAGTTCACGCCCGCGCGGAATCGAATCGGATCCTCGCTGAAGAATCTCCCCACCTTCGCGTCGTAGTACCTCGCTCTGTAGTAGTAGAGGTTGGTCTCGGGGTCCCACTCTCTGCCGGTGAAGGCGTAACCGGATTGGTCAGCGCCGACTTCGAGGTTGCCCCAGGTGTCGTATTGGCGTGTCTGAACCACAGCGCCTGACGCATCGGTCATCTTCACAATGGAGCGGAGGCCGTCGGCGTGGTAGTACGTGCGAGCGCCGGAGGCGTCCTCTCTCGCCAATGGCTGATCAATGCCCGGGCCCTGGATGTATTTGTACGTCACACTCGGACTCGTCTCGCGCAGGATGGCGGCAGCATCGTACGTCCACGCTGTAGTCACTCCACCGGCGACCTTCTCCACCCTGCGGCCGAGCGGGTCGTAGGAGAAGCGCGCGACCTCGGCGCCGTTCTTCTGGACCTTGGTGAGCTGGTTCTCCGCGTTCCAAGTGCAGGCCCACGTGTCGCTGCCCTCGGTCTTGGTCGCCAGGTTGCCGTTG
>PMCG01000143.1:2522-2680 GCA_003155335.1 Acidobacteriota bacterium | reverse complement strand
GTCGGCTCCACGATCGTCTTGTCGCGCGAGCCGCGCTTCAGGATTCCGTCCCGCTCAGCGGCCCAGATCATGGATGCGCCAATGCGGCACTTGACCGAGTACGACGGGTTGCGGCCTTCGATCTTGGCCACCACCGTTGCCGGAAGGCCGGCGGTGAT
>PMCG01000143.1:2373-2502 GCA_003155335.1 Acidobacteriota bacterium | reverse complement strand
TTCGAGATCGGCGATGAGGTCCTCCGCGGTCTCGAGGCCGACGGAGAGGCGCACGAGTCCACCTGTGATTCCCCGCCGCTCGCGCTCGCTGGGCGGCATGGAAGCATGCGACATGGTCGCGGGATACGA
>PMCG01000143.1:2120-2353 GCA_003155335.1 Acidobacteriota bacterium | reverse complement strand
CCCGGAAAGTGGACGCGCCGGATGCCGGGCAGCACCGCGACGCGTTCCGCGACGCGCAAGGCGGTGCGCTGCTGCATCTCCAACCGCGCGGCCAGCGTCTTCATTCCCCGCAGCAGCAGCCACGAATCCTGCGGCCCGAGGATGGCGCCGACGGAGTTCTGGATCACCTTCAGCTTGCGCCCCCACTCCTCCGTACGAGTCACGGCCAGGCCGGCGATCAGATCGCTGTGCCC
>PMCG01000143.1:0-2029 GCA_003155335.1 Acidobacteriota bacterium | reverse complement strand
GTCACATCCAGGCCCCAGCGCCGAAAGAGCGTCGTCAGCACGCGATACGCCCCGCCATAGACGTCTTCGCTCACGAGCACGTGGTCGCCGGGCTCGAGGAGCAAGAGCGCAGACGAGATCGCCGCCATCCCTGAAGCGAAGGCCAGGCCGCGCGCACCGCCCTCGAGCGCGGCAATGGCGCGTTCCACGGCCTCGCGCGTCGGGTTGTCGCCGCGCGCGTAGTTGTATGGGCCGAAATGTTCGGGGTCGCTCTGGGCATAGGTCGACGTCTGATAGATCGGNNGCCCAGTGCTGCGTCCAGATCGGCGATCAGATCGTCGACGTGCTCGAGACCGACCGACAGTCGCAGCAGGCGCTCGTTGATCCCCAGCCGCTCGCGCGTGACCGCGTCGACGTCCGCGTGCGTCTGCACCACGGGATACGTGATCAGCGACTCCACCCCGCCCAGGCTCTCCGCGAAGAGGAAGACCTTGACGTTCTCGAGAATCCCCGGCACCCGGCGCGCGTCGTCGATCTCGAAGGAGACCATCGCGCCGAAGCCGCGGCTCTGACGTGCCAGAACGGCGTGGCCCGGGTCCGTCGGCAGGCCCGGGTAGTAGACCCTGAGCACGCGCGGGTGGCGCGCGAGCCACTCCGCGACGGCCTGGGCATTGCCCTGCTGACGGTCGAGGCGCACCGCGAGCGTCTTGAGACCGCGCAGCAGCAGCCACGAGTCCTGCGGACCCAGGATCCCTCCGACGGCGTTCTGATAGAAGGCCAGTCGTTCCGCCAGCTCTGGCGTGCGCGCCACGACCAGGCCCGCGACCACGTCGTTGTGGCCGCCAAGATACTTACTGGCGCTGTGCACGACCACGTCNNGCTCGCGCACCTGCGGCCAACGCGTGCTCGACAGCGTCCGCACGCGACGTATCGACGTAGTCGACCGCCAGCCCACGCTCGCGATACACGCGCTCCAACAGACGGAACGTCCCGCCGTAGAGGTCCTCCGTCACGGCCAGGCGCGTGCCATGGGGCAGCAGGTGCAGCACCGTGTCGATCGCCGCCAAGCCGGAGGCAAACGCGAATCCGCGGTGGCCTTGCTCAAGGACCGCCATCGCGTCCTCGAGCGCCTGCCGCGTCGGGTTCATCGTGCGCGAGTAATCGAAGCCCGTGCTGCGACCGAGCGCCGGGTGACGAAACGTCGCGGTCTGATAGATCGGCATNNCGTCTCGATCCGAACGTCCTTCCCCGCTGAGTGCATCAGCCTCTCCTGCTGTCCGAAATGACAAAAGGCCCGGGAGCCTCACCCCCGAGCCTTCGTTTGTCGCGTCCGACGGATTCTTCTAAGCGACCGTCACGAACGCAGACTCCCGCCTGCCCAGGTCCGGCTACAACACATGCAGGCGAGTCTCACGTTCACACCCAATTCATATCTCATACGTCACGGCCAAGTCAAACGGATGCGCGCAAAGCGCCCCAGCCCGAGGCGGCGACCCGGGACCGATCCCCTCGCCCAGGCAATCGGTTATCGTATTGTCCGAGGAAGAGGCGCTATGAAGGTCTACCTGACTGGCGGAACGGGTTTCATTGGCAGCTACGTCGCAAAGGAGCTCGCGGCCGCGGGGCATACGATCGTCATCCTGGCGAGGAACCCGGACAAGGTCCCCGCCCTTCACAAGCTCGCTGGCGTGCGCATCGTGCACGCGCCGATGCAAGATCGCGCTGCGCTCGATGCAGCGCTCGAGCAGCCGGACGCGCTGATCCACGTGGCGCTGTGCTGGGGCGACACAGGCCCGGAGATGATCCGGAACGAGACGCTGGCGTCGGTGGAGCTGATCGAGCTGGCGATCCGCAAGGGCGCGAAGCGCATCCTCTTCACGTCCTCGACCGCTGCTTCGGGCTACTCGCTGCGCGTCACGGACGAGGACTCGCGCCTCAAGCCCGAGGACTTCTACGGCGCGTCCAAGGGCGCGGTCGAGCTATTCGTCCACGCGTACGCCCGCAAGCACCCTGACATCCATTTCAACATCATCCGGCCGGGCTACACCTT
>PMCG01000070.1 GCA_003155335.1 Acidobacteriota bacterium | reverse complement strand
GAGTTCTACGTGGCCGGCAACGACGTGCAGGTCACGTTCCTCCCGAAGACGCCCGGGCCGCCCATCGCCGGACTGGCCAGAGTGGAAGCGGGCCGGTTCGAGAACGGCCGCTGGGTAGTGACGCGCCTACTCGCCGGAGATGACTGTGTGCTGGAGTACGTGCAGGCGAAGGCCGCGGCAGCGAATCAGTCCGGCAGCGGATTGCGCTTCTCGGACGACGGCCCCAGCATTCAGCGGGTCAAGCTGTATCGGTATCGCTAGCCCAAAGGATCAGCAGTCGCGAGGCCGGGGCGCCCCAATACTCTCCGGGCGCCTCGGCCGCCGATCGAGCGCTCGTTCTCACATGACGCGCCGATGGGCCATTCATCGCCGCAGAGTCAGCGCGGGAGATCCCAATCGTCCGTGCGAAAGGGAGAAGCGGGCAGGCCGACGCCGTTACATAGGCAGACGGGCGGATTATCGGCCCAGCCATAGCGCACAGCGAGCGGTCTGACGATCTGTGGACTTGAGACCACAACGCTCTGACCCTCGATCTTCGCGTCCGCCCACACGAACTGGCGATCCTCACCCGCAACGGCAAAGCCAGTCAGCTTGTCAGCCTTGCACGACAATCCACCCTCGGTATGCCTGAAGAGCAACTGAATGGCGCTGCCTCGGATCCGCATGCCCCTATACAAAGGACCTGAATACGGGACCGGCTTCCTGTAAACCAACGCCTGGGCGACCAGGCCGAGACGGCGTCCGATCTCCTGCTTGTTCTTGGGATGGATGTTCTCGGCATCGCCGATGTCGATGGCCACGGCCATCCCAGTGTGACGCACCCGCAAGGTCTTGAGCTGGCCGTCACGCACCGGAGCCATCTCGCTCTTGCCTGCGGGCTCTGTGGCCGGTTTCTGATGATTCGCCAACTGAACGAAGAGGAATGGAAACTCGCCTTGTCGCCAAGCCTGGCGCCAGTTCTCGATCAACGTGCGCATCAGTGGGGCATAGATGTGTCCAGTGGGATAGTTGGACTCGCCCTGATACCAGAGGGCGCCACGTATGCCATACGGCACGAGCGGCGCGATCATGCCGTTGTAGAGCACGCTTGGATTGTGTTGGTCTTGATGCGGGTTCGGGTCTTTCGGCCGACGCGGCGTCGGCTGGCCCTCCGCCTTGGCTTGCTCCCTGGCCGCTTCCCAGGCGATCAGATCCTGCTGATACTTTTGTTTCACGGTCTCGTCTTGATCGTAGTTCTTGCGCGCCGCGACATAGGCCTCGATCAAAGGCACGAAGAGCGGGTCGGACGACAGCGCCTTGGGGCTCATCCACGCCTGCGCCGTGCTCGCTCCATAGGTGCTCGTGAGCAGGCCAACCGGCACTCCCAGCTTCTTGTGGATCTCACGCGCGAAGAAATACGCCGTGGCGGAGAACTTTCCCACCGTGGCCGGAGAGCACACCGACCATTGCCCCACCACCTCGGTCTGCGGCTCATCGGTCATCGTCAGCTTGACCCTGAACTCGCGTATCAATGGATAGTCGGCGGCCTTGACCTCCTGCTCCTCGTTCATCACGCCGCACCAATAGCGATCCTCGCGCGCCACGGTCATGTCCATGTTGGACTGTCCCGAGCACAACCACACCTCGCCTACGTAGACGTCCTTGATCGTGAGCGAGCTGTCCCCCTTCACAATCAGTTCGTAGGGTCCGCCTGTCTTGAGGCCTGACAGTCGCACCTGCCAGCGGCCATCCCAGCCAGCCGTAGCGTCTTTCCTGATAGATCCGAGCGAGACGCTGATTTGCTCACCCGGCCGCGCCTGGCCCCAGACGGGCACCGCCATCCCCTGCTGAAGCACCATGTGATCGCCAAACGGGCTCGCCAATCGCACCTCGGCTTGAGCCAATCCAGGACCGATCAGACAGCAAGCGACAAGGACGGCCAGTGTCTTGCCTCGCATCGCGTTCTCCTTGTGATCGAATCAGGCCACGATCCTGGACCTGGGTACGCATTGGCTCGATTGGCAGGGAAAGTCGCGGGCGCCCTCAGCGACCGACTGAGGACGCCCGCTCTCAGAGCGAGGAGGGAGTCTAGAACGTGAGCTTGGCGCCTAGCTGGAAGTCACGCGGGTACATCACGACGGTAGACTGCCCAGCGTTGTTGTACTTGCCGAAGTTGGCGCTCTTGGGATCCAGCGACAGTTGGTTGGCCCGAAAGATGGTGGTGTTGAGCGCGTTGATGGCATCGACCCGGACCTCCAGGCGAGCCCTGTCGCCAAAGTGGAACTTCTTGCTGAGGCCAACGTCCAGGGAGTTGTGGTTCATCGCACGGAAGTCGTTCCAGTCCGACGGGAAGGTCCGGATGTTGTTCCCCGTGACCTGGATGTCAGTCGCCGTGTAGGTGAGAACAGCGCCAGCNNAGGCTCGTCGGACTACCGCAGGATGAATCCCAGTAGACGTTGCCCCACTGGTAGGGCTCGCCACTCTGGAACTGGTAGTTGACCGAGAACTGCCACCCGCCCAGGATGCCGTCGATGACTGGACCCCACTTGTCGCCCCACTTCTGGCCCTTGCCAAACGGGAGCTGCGCAATCGCCGCAGCGACAAATCGATGCGGGCGATCAACCGCCGAGAGGCGCTCTTCGAGTGGGCTCCACGGGTTCGGTCGCGAGACCTTCTCGGTCAAGCGTGAGTAGGTGTAGTTGGTGATGATGCTGACGCCCTTTGAGAGGCGCTTCTCGATGCGGATCGCGCCGGCGTTGTAGGTGCTGGAGCCGTCGTAGCTCTCCTGATTGATGGAGCCGAACTCCGGATAGGGGACCAGCAAGCGGTTTCTAGTGATCGTGGCTCCGTTGACGCTGCCGGCATCCGGCAGCAAGCCCTGGAAAGGACTCGCTACGGACGCGGACATGTAGGTCTCTTCCGCATTGTCGCGCGTGGGGCTCGTGGTCCGGAATTGCTGTGGCATGTCATTGAGGTTTAGAGTCGTCGCCAGATCCACGCCGCGAGAGCCCACGTACGAAAGCTCCGCCACTATGTGTCCAGGAAGCTCCTGCTCGATGCTGAACGTGTATCGCCAGTACTTGGCGTTCTTTCGGTCAAGAGGTGCGAACGTGCCGACCGAGTTCCCCAGGTTGGTCGCCAGGCCCTGGGACGATCCCGTCGGCTGGACGAGCCCGTTCGGGAACGGGTTCGTGAAATCCGTCAGGAAGGTCAGGCCATTGTTCTGCGTGATGGCTAGGTTGGTGGATTTCGAGAAGCCCTGCTGGTTGATGGCCGGCGCGTTGATCTCGAACAGCTGCGTGAACAGGCCTGCGCCGCCGCGAACAACGGTCTTTTCGCCGAGTTTGTACGAGAAGCCGAAACGCGGTTGGACGTTGTTCGTCACGGCATTCCAGGTGTATCGGTTGGTCGCTGAGGTGAACGTGTACCCGCCCAGAACCTGGAAGTTGGCAGGGGTGATTGGGAAGTCCCCTGGTTTTGCCGCGTAGTTCTTCGCATAGGCGGCTTGGGCCTGCGCTGCGATGGGGTTGGGCGAGGTGAGATCGAAGCCACGGGTGTTCCGGTCGTAGCGCTCGACCATCGGCACCTCGTAGTCGTAGCGCACGCCAAGGTTCAGCGTGAGCCTGGACGAGACCCGCCAGTCGTCCTGGACGAAGAAGCTGTGGGACACAACCTGGCTGGAGCGGCCGGTATTGTTGTCGATCGTGCCGGATGTGGGGAGGCCCAGCAAGAAGGCCGCGGTGCCCTGCCCCTGGTTCACGCTGGCGGAGCTGCTGGCCTTGGTATACGTCGCATCAAAGGTGTAGAAGCCCGCCTGGTTTCCGCCGTTCAGGTTGTTCTCCCGAAGCATGCGGAAGTCGTAGCCGATCTTGACGCTGTGGCCCCCGATCATCTTGGTGAGCGTTGGGTCAAACGTGTAGTTGTAGTAGGGGATCTTCCTCGGTACGCCATAGGAGGTCGTCGCGGAGCCAATGTACGAGAGGCCGTTGTTGATGAGCAGGCGCGGCAGGTACGGATAGCCGCTCATCTCGGCGACCGTCGTCGGCGAGAAACCCAAGCTGGCCGGATCGAGTTGATCGACCTGTCGCTGCCACGATTCGAACCGGAGGGCCGAGGCTCGGATGTCCAAGAACAGCGAAGAGGAGAACATCGCGGTGTGTCCGATGGCGAGGTTGTAGTTGGACCGCGAGTCCACACCGCGCGTGATCTGAACGCCGTTCTGTACGCCTGCCCAGTCGCTGCGCTCCTCATCCCGCCAGTTGCGCGTAAAGCGAATGTAGGAGCGTTGCCCCGGCGACCAGGCGTGATCGAGCTTGATCATTTCCAGGTCGTAGAGATAGTTCCATGGCTGCTGGACGAAGAAGTTGTTCGTCAAGTTGGGGAGCCCGGGTTGGTTGGGGAGCGGGTAGTAGCTCATGATGTTCTTCGCCACCGGGTTGATCAGGTTGGGTGGAATGATGTTGCCAGGGAATGGGTCACGAACGACGGTGTTGCCGACCAAGTGGGCGGAGTACGGATTGTAGATGATGATCGGAGTCAGAGCACCACTCGCGTTGGTTACTGACAGGAGCTCGGAAAAGTCACCGGTGCGCATCTTGGCCGTGGGTACCGTGAGAGTGGCCGGCTCGGTCCGCTTGTCCTGCAGGTTCTCGTAGGAAATCATAAAGAACGTCTTGTCCCTCCAGATGGGGCCCGAGATCGTGGCACCGAACCGGTTGTAGTTCCGCGGAGGCTTCGGCGAACCGGTGGCGTTAGAGGCGAAGTCGTTGGCCGAGCGGCTGTCGCTGCGGTTGTCGAAATAGACGGCCCCGTGCAGCTGGTTGGTCCCGCTCTTGAGCGCGAGATTAACGCTGCCGGCACCCGTGTGCCCAACCTGCGCATCGTAGGATGCTGTCTCGAACTTGAACTCCTGCACCGCATCGGCGGGTGGGGAAATCCCCAGCGCGGCATTGCCTCCGATGACGACGACGTTGCTCGATCCGTCGAGAGTGAACTCGCTGCGAGCAGCGCCGCCGACGCGCTCGCCGTAGAGGTTGCCGTTGTCCATCGGCCGCTGGAGGGCGTAGCCACCCTCGAAGGTCGTGGCCGGGACCAGGCGCGTGAAGGCGTAGGCCGTTCCGTCGCCGTTGGGCAGCTCCCCGATGAGGCTGCTGTCGATCACCTGTCCGGCGGTTCCCGAGGCTTGATCCAGCAACGGACGCGTGCTGATCACGTAGATCGTCTCACTCGCGCCGCTTGGCTCGAGCCTGAAGTCGAGATGAACCCGGCTGCCGACGGCTACGCTGACGTTCTCGTTGACCGTCTTCCTGAAACTCTCGCGCTCCGCGGTCACTTTGTACGTCCCCGGCAAAAGGTACAGCGCGCTGTATTGCCCCGATGCGTTGGTCTTGAGCGCCGTGGTCTGGTTTGTACCCACGTTCACCACGGCAACGTCGGCGCCGACAATGATGGCTCCCGAGGAGTCCTTGACGACGCCGGTAATCGAACCACGAGACTCCTGCGCCTGTGCGACTCCCGTCAAGGCCAACAACGCCGTCAGGACGAGAATCCAAGGCGCGCACCGCTTGTGCTGTGTCAAATACTGCATTTCCTCATGCCCTCCACACTATTGACGAATAGCAGGCCACTGCCCGTCCTCGGGAGGAAGCCATGGGTTCGACCTATAGGCGTTTGCTCCCGCGGGCTGGGCGGAGAATTCGGTCTTGAGATCGGCCGAAGCGGCGATGACAAGTGACTCCACGCTCGCCAACGCTCTCGACGATCGTCGGAGGTGTCGTGTGGGCGTGCTCGCCATGTCATCCTGCGCTTGGTTGTTTCGCAAACGGAGCTGATAGATTACGCCCTCACGCGGGAGAGAGTCAACGGTTGTGCGCGGTTTGGCGCGATCATGGCAGGAGGAACTCCCAAACGAACGCGGCGGGCGCCATCGGCCGAGGGCCGAGGACGCCCGCCATTCATGGAGAAGCGGGTTTGACTAGCCCGCTCCCGCCATGGCAAGGGACCCTAGAACTTCAACTTCAATCCCAGTTGGATCTGCCGCATGGGTGTCAGGGGCATGAGGGCCGTGATCGTGCCCACGCCGCCTCCGTTGATGGTGGCGTTCGGCTGGCCGAACGCCGGGTGATTGAAGGCGTTGAATGCCTCGAGACGCAGCTCAGTATCCACGCGCCCGAACTTCGTCGCCTTGACGAGAGACAGGTCAAAGGTGTTCTGCCCCGGCCCGAACAGCGTGTCCCGGCCGGTGTTTCCGTAGGTGGCGCTCGTCTCCTTCGGCATCGCGAACGCGCTGACGTTGAACCACTGGTCGATCGTCGGGTTGTCGAGCTTGGCGACCCCAACGGTGTCCGGCCGGTTTCCGGTCCCGGTCGAGGTGACGTTCTGCGTCTGCCCGACCGTGAACGGATAGCCGGAGCGCCACAGCCAGATGCCGCTGAACTGCCAGCCGCCCAACTTCTTGCCACGGAGGATCGGGAGCTCGTAGGTCCAGTTCGAGGTGAAGACGTGCCTGACGGAATAGCTCGCCGGTCCGCGCTGATACTGGTAGTCATACGAGTTGGTGAAGCTGGCGTTGCCGTCCGTGCTCGAGTCCAGGTCGATTGCCTTGGAGAACGTGTAGGAGTTCGAGACCGAGAACCCGTTCGCGAAGCGCCGGTTGAAGCGGACGAGCAGGCCGTGGTAGTCGAGCGTGCCCTCGGAGCGGTTCTGGTTCAGATCCGTCAGCAACGGGTTGATTGCGTAGTAGGGCCGGTTCTTGGTGGCGTCGCCACCTGGGATCGGCGGGGCCTGGTTGACGTTCTTGCGTATGACGAGGTTGCGCCCGCGCGAGCCGATGTAGCCGATCTCGAACATGTAGTCCTTGCCGAGCTGCTGCTGCACGTTCAAGTTCCACTGCTGGGCGTTGCCATCCCCGAAGTTGACGTCGAAGATGGAGCGCGTCGTGCCGGCGGCCGGACGGGTGGGGTCGACGATCGGCAAGGCCGGCAAACCGTCCGACAGCTTGCCGACGGGTATGTATGTCGCGGGCCGACTCTGCGACAGCAGGAAGGGCGGGTTCTGGGCCTTCGAGGAGGAGGTGCCAGTCAGCGAGTTGTTCCAGAACATGCCGAAGCCGCCCCGGATGATGGTCTTGCCCTTGCCGGAGACGTCGTACGCAAAGCCGAGGCGCGGCGCGAAGTCCCCCTTCGAGTACGTCTGGAGGTAGCGCCCGACGTTGATCCCTTGGACCACTGCGTTGGGAGAGGCCACGACGAACTGACCCGTCGCGGTGTCGAAGTTGGACTGCAAGTCATTGTCCGTCGTGTAGGGCACGAACAGCTCCCAGCGCACGCCGAGGTTCAGCGTCAGCTTGCTGCTCACACGCCAGTCGTCCTGGAGGAACGCGCCCACCTGGGGTCTGCGCTCGGTGTAGGCCGAGCTGTACAGCTTGCGATCCCAGGCGTTCGGGTAGCCGAGCATGAAGCTCGCCACCGAGAAGCCCGTGTTGGCGATCACCTTGCAGCTGCTCGGGAGGCCGGCGCAGTTGGAGGTCATGTTGTTGCTGAAACTGGCCGCGCTGCTGGCCGACTCAGCATTCAGGACGTCGCGCCTCATGAACATCACGCTTGCGCCCGCCTTGAAGGTGTGGCGTCCGAGCACGTGCGTCACGCTGTCCAGGAAGTGGTAGGTCTCGCCGTTCGAGGCGAGCGGCTGGTTGCCGCTTGGCCCCAGGGAGCGGATGTCTCCCCCCCAGGACATCTGCACAAAGGCTGAGGAAACCTGGTCGAGATTGATGCCCGGGATGCCCATCGCCTGCGCGAGGTTCTTGCCATAGTCGATGGGTTCGGCCTCGATCACGATCTTATTCCAACCGAAACGGAACTCGTTGATCCAACTGTCGTTGAAGACGTGGGTGTCGTTGATGGCCAGGCTCTGGGCCTTGACGCGGCCCGTGCTGGGGGTGCCGAGACCGGACGCGTTGTCGCCCGCATTGCCGTGCTCTAGGGCGGCCGGCAGGAAGCGGAAGCTCTTCTCAAAGCTGTAGCGCACGAAGGCGCGGTTCTTGGAGCTCAGGAGTTGGTCGAGCTTGACGTCGAACTGGTTGTCCTTGCGCTGCAGCGAGGCCTGACGGGAGTAGTTGTTGATGACCTGGCCGCTGGCGGCGACCGTGCCCGGCTGGTTCGACGCCGGGTAGAGCTGGTTGATGATGTTCTGGGACGCCGGATCGATGCGGCCGCCGGGGATCGTGTTGTTCGTGAACGGCGTGCCGGGGCTGAGCGGGTCGTAGATCACCTTGTTCAGCTCCGAGAAGTTTCCGAGGCGCATCTTGTCCGTCGGCACGGTGGAGACCATGATGATGTCTTGATTCAGCTGCCAGCCCTGGTAGTCCACAAAGAAGAAGGTCTTGTCCTTCTTGATGGGGCCGCCCAGGGTCCCGCCGAACTGATGCTGGCTCAGAGGGGGTCGTGTCTTTCCGTTCTTGTTGTTGAACCAGTCGTTGGCGTCCAGCTTGGCGTTGCGCATGAACTCAAAGCCGCTGCCGTGGAACTCGTTGCTGCCCGACTTGGTCTGCAGGTTGACGATGCCGCCCAGCGAACGGCCGAACTCCGCCGCGTAGTTGCTGGTGTTCACCTTGAACTCCTCGAGCGCGTCCACGTTCGGGAAGATCACGACCGTGTTGAGCCACAGCTCGTTGTTGTCGACGCCGTCGAGCAGGAAGTTGTTGTCCCGGTTCCTCTGGCCGTTCGCGGAGAACGACGCCGAGTTCCGCCAGCCGTAGTTGCCTGCCGAGCCGTCGGCGTTCTCNNGCGATTGGCGAGCGGCAGCGACTTGATCTGCACTTCGTTGATCGTGGCGCTCAGATCCGACGCGCTGGTCTGCAGCAGAGGCGCGGCAGCCTCGATCTGCATCGTCTCGTTGATCGCGCCGATCTCGAGCGTCAGGTTCATGCGAAGTCTCTGGTCGACGTCGAGCCGGACGTTGGATAGTGTGACGGTCTTGAAGCCGGCCTTCTCGACAGAGATGGCGTAGGGTCCGCTTGGAAGCGACGGGCCGGTGTAGTCGCCTTTCGAATCGCTCACGAGCGTGCGGACGAATCCCGTGGCGGTGTTCTTGAGCGTCACCTTGGCGTCGGCCACAGCAGCGCCGCTGCTGTCCTTGACCGTGCCCAGTATCGTGCCGCTGACCACCTGCGCCAGAACAGGCTGCGGTAACAGGCAAACCATGATGGCGAGGCCGCTCAGGGCGAGCCATAGCCACACGGCTGTCGACGTGGCCTTTCGTCTTCTACTCATGTTCCCAATCCCCCCAGCAAATATGACGCGCCGCGCTGGCGCGCCAGAAGAGTTGCGACCTGTAGGCATTTCCTTCCCGGGCAATCCGGGGTTGAGATCGGCCGAAGCGGCGATGACGGACGGATCCACGATCGCCAACGCTCTCGACGATCGTCGGAGGTGTCGTGCAGGCGTGCTCGCCATGTCGTCTCAGGCCTCTGTTGCTCGCGAACGTATGCCGGTAGACTACTCCCTCACGCGGGCGAAAGTCAACGGTTCCGCAATGTTCTGCGCGATGTTGCACGATTGTGCACGATTCGACACCGGGATCTTCCAAGCGTCATCGCCCCACGAGACGCAACGAACGTCGAGGGTGCGGCGGGGATCCTGACGCGCCGCTCAGCGTTTGTCGAGCAGGTGGTGCAGTTGCATCCACTCGCGGCACCGCTCGGGCCAGGAGCTGAGGCCCGGCTCGTTCGGGGCCAGGCCGAGGCCATGTCGCCCGCGCTCGTAGACGTGCAGCTCGGCCGGGACGCCCGCCTCGCGAAGCGCACGGTAGAAGAGCAGGCTGTTCTCGACCGGAACGGTGACGTCCTCAGTCGTGTGCACGAGGAATGCGGGCGGCGAGAGCGTCGTCACCTGAGTCTCGTTGGAGAGCAGCTCGACGAGCCTCGGATCCGGGTCGGGGCCCAGCAGTGCCTGGCGTGAGCCGCGGTGCACGTACGGCGTGTGCAGCGAGATCACCGGATAGAGGAGGATCATGAAGCTGGGGCGCGAGCTGAGGCGCTCGATCGCATCCGTCGCCTCGGGCCGACCGTGGTCGAAGTGGGTGCCGGCTGTCGAGGCGAGGTGGCCCCCGGCCGAGAAGCCGAGGATGCCGACGCGGTCTGGATCGAGGTGCCACTCCTGAGCGCGGGCCCGCACGACGCGCAGCGCGCGCTGGGCGTCCATCAGCGGGACGGGGTGTCGGTAGCCGGACCCGTCAATCTGGCCGACGCGGTAGCGCAGCACGAAGGCGGCTACGCCGAACGAGTTGAGCCATTCGGCGATCTGACGACCTTCATGGTCTTCCGAGCGTCGCACATAGCCGCCCCCGGGGCACACGATGACGGCCGTCCCTGTGGCCGATGTCGGCGGCGGAAGGTACGGCGTCACGGCGGGTCGATCCTCATCCGTGTCGCCGCGCGCCAGCGGGGCCTCTCCGGGCCAGAGCATTACAGGTTCAGGCGGCGCGGCAGCGCCGGAGAGCGCCAAGAACGTGGACAGGAGTAGCGTGAACGCGACGACTGGGCTGCTGCTCATCGTGACCTCACCTTCAACGCGGCGCGCTGACACGCGCTCGCGCCCTCACAGAATAGCGCAAACGCTGCCGCTGGCACGTTCTTCGGCGGCCTGCTAGAACGACGAGTCGGGCGCTGCGACGCCCTGCGCATCGCGCACGCCGGGGCAGGCGCGGAGCGTCAGGTCCGTCACACGGCGCGCGCGCAGGAAGGGCACATCGGCGCCGCGCGCGGCCTTCACGCGGTCCAGCGCGACGTCCTGCGCGTCGCTCAGGACGACGGGCGGTCGCGCATCGGGCGCCGTGAAGGCGAAGTCGACGTTGTGCACGCGCAGCCCCTTCACGTGTCGCGCGAAGAGGCCGTACGCCGGCAGGGTGCCGAACATGCTCGGCTCGGGATAGGACTTCTCCATCTCCGCCGGTTCGCGCGCAGCGTCCTCGCGCGTGCCGCCGCCGCGGTAGAGGATGTGGATGTCACTCAGGTTGACGTCCTGGATGTCATGGCCGGGGAGGCCGGCGATCGACGAGGCGTAGCGCGGATCGGCGTCCACGACCTGGACGTCGCTGATGCTGACGTGGCGCACGGCGCCGGGCGTGGGCGTGCCGGGGCCGCGCCCGCGGTTGCCCAGCCGGATGAAGAGCGGGGCAGTGACGATCTCGCGCATCACGAGGTTCTTGGCAGTGACGTTCTCGATCGTGCCGCCGTCGACCGTTTCCAGGGCCAGGCCGCGGCAGCGGTCGAAGGTGCAGTTCGCGATCGTGATGTTGCGGAAGTCGCCGTTCGACTCCGTGCCGATCTTGATGCGGCCCGTGACGCCGTCGCGGTCGGGGGCCAGCTGCTGCGTGCGGCCGAAGGTCCCGTCGAACAGCGTGCCGAGGTCGTAGCCGCTGACGTGACAGTTGGTGATCGTGACGTTCTCCGTGGGGCGCAGGGCGCCGAGGGCAAACGAGCTCTTGAGGACGATGGCGTCGTCGTTGGGCGAGTTGATGGCGAGGTTCGAAAGGCGCACGTTGCGGCAGCCGTCCAGGTCGAGGCCGTCGCGGTTGGTGTCGATCAGGAGGTTGTCGATCGTCAGGTCGTCGACGCCCGTCGCGAGCAGGGCGAAATGGCCACCCGAGAGGATGCGGAAGTCGCGCAGCGTGACGTTGCGGCAGAGTTTGAGCGCGATGGACTTGTTGCCCTGGCCGTTCATGTCGAGCGGTCCGCGGCGGGGCTGCCCCGGAGGTGGCGTGGACGTTGCGGCTGGTCCCGCGGGAGGGTGTTCGGCGGCGAGCGCCTTGCTGGCGTTGTCGTCGCTGCCCAGTGTCGTCGGGACGTCGCCGGCCTGCGCGGGACGTCGCGGGCCGGGGCCGTGACGAACAAGACCGCGGCCATCGATGAGGCCGTGCCCGACAATCGCCACGTCCTCCAAGCCGATGCCCCAGATGAGGCTGTTCTGCCAGTGGGAGTGGCCAAAGTCCTGATAAAGATCCCACTCGTTTGCTTCGGGGAGATCGTACTGGCCGCGCCCGTCGGCGGGATCGGCGGCGACGATGACGGCGCCGCTGTCGAGGTGGAGCGTGATGTGGCTCTTGAGGTGGATCGAGAAGCTCAGGTAGCGGCCGGCGGGGAAGTGCACGGTGCCCCCGCCTGCGCTCGCCGCTGCGTCGATCGCGCGGTTGATGGCGTCGGTGTCGAGCGTTTGACCGTCGCCGGCGGCACCGTGGGCGCGCACGTTGAAAACGACGGCCTCGCTGGCGGTGACCCTGGCGGAAAGAATGGGCCAAATGAGAACGGCGAGCATCCAGTAGCGCATCGGATCCCCTCGGTTGGACGCCCCTGCCCGCGTGGCAATGGGCGCGCGTGATTCTCGCACGAGCCGGAGCAGGAGCGATTTCTTGACCGGCCTCACCCTGGTAGACTGCGGCAAATGCTCTGAGGTGACTCCGCCAATGAAACGAACCCTCGCACCGCTCCTCACGCTCGTCCTCACGCTCTCTGCCAGCACGGCACTCCGCGCACAGGATCTCGCCCTGCCGGCGCCACAGAAGACCGGCGGCCTGCCGCTGATGGAAGCGCTGGCCCGGCGCGCAAGTGGTAGAAACTTCGATGCCGCGCGGGAGCTCTCGACCCAGCAACTAGCCAATCTACTCTGGGCCGGCTTCGGCGTGAACCGCCCCGACGGCCGCCGCACCGCTCCCTCGGCGAGCAACCTGCAGGATATCGACATCTACGTCCTGATGAAGCCGGGCGCGTACGTCTACGACGCGGCCCACCACACGCTGCGGCTGGTGGTGGCCCAGGACTTGCGCGCGCTGGGCGGCAAGCCGGAAGCCCCGGTGACCCTGATCTACGTGGCCGACCTCTCGAAGCGCGCCTCGGGCACGGTCGAGAGCAAGCAGAACGTCGCCAACATCAACTCCGGCTTCATCTCGGAGAACGTCTATCTCTACTGCGCCTCGGAGGGACTGGCCACTGTGTACCGCGGAGGCTACGACCGCCAGGCGCTCACGGAAAAACTGAAGCTGCGCCCTGACCAGGGGCTCGTTGCCAGCCAGCCGGTCGCGTATCCCAAACCCTGAGATCGTCGCGACTGGTTCACCGGTTCGCGGAGACTCCATGAGCACAAAGAGGATTCTTCCTCCCTGGCCGTCAGCCCCGGTGAACCCGTCGTCACTTCGCCCGGACAGAAATGACTGGGGCTGCTATATCTTGGCTAACTGAGGTGCGCCGTGATCAAGACTCTGGCGGTCTTCATCCTACTTCCGCTCGCTCTTTCCGCGCAGGACATTCAGTTCCCTAGCACGAAAGATGGAACCCAGCAGCCCGCCCTGTTCTACGTCCCGCCGGGCGCGGCCGCGACGGACAAGGGCCCGCGCGTCCCGCTGCTGGTCTTCCTCCACGCCTGGTCCGACACCTATAAGTCATCGGCCGGGAATATGCTAACCGAAATCAAGGACGAGAGCCGGCG
>PMCG01000137.1 GCA_003155335.1 Acidobacteriota bacterium | reverse complement strand
GTCGAACGCAGGAGAGAGATCGATGTCGGCGAGCTCGTCGCTGTCGAGCAAGCGGCTGTTCACGGTGACGACGTTCGTCCCGCGCAAATGGACGATGCACTCAGCGCCGGTCACCGGCAGACCGCGGTGTTGCTGCTGAAAGCGCACGTGGTCCATACCGAGTCTGTCGCGCTGCGGCGCGCCATGCGCTTCGACGTCGCTCGGCGCAGCTAGACCAAAGGCGCGGCCGTGCGTGGCGAAGAACGAGCGCGCCCGCTCCTCGGGCGTGCCCGCATCAGTCTCGGCAATGAAGCCCTGGTCAGGCTTCATGCGCACGAAGCGGGCAAGGCCCGTGAGATGCGAGCGCTCGAGTTGAGCCACGGACGCCAGCTGTTGCTGCGCCTGCGTGACGGACGAGCTTGCGGTCTGCGCGGCCGACGGCTCGCCCAGCGCGACAAGCGTCATCGCGACCACGACGAGAGACTTCAGCAAGCCGGTCATGTTCATGATCCTAGAACCTCAAACTGAAACAGCGCTCGGCACCTCACCGACCAGCGACGCACGAACACACCGCCAGCACTTGCTAGAGCCAGCCGGCTTTGACGTCCGTCTGCTGGACCGCTGCGCGGCGGAGGTCGCTCCCCTGTCTCTCGGCACGGTGAACCGCTCTTTGAATGCTATTCTCGGAACCGCGAAGCGTCAAGAGTGAAGCCAGCGACCGACGGACTGTGATTCACACGATCACATGTCAGGTGTCTTCCGTTCCATCCTTAGTCGTTCTGAGGATCGGCGGCGCGTTGTTTGTAGATACTGTCGGAGAACTCGTCCGGCGGGCACTCGGACTCAGCGCGCACGTTCGCCGAAGATCGCCGTGCCGACGCGGACCAGAGTGGCGCCGTCCTCCACGGCGACTTCCAGATCGTGGCTCATGCCCATCGAAAGTTCCCCGCCCGCGAGCAGGCCGGCCTCGCGTGCCTCGTTGCGCAGCTCGCGCAGGCGGCGGAAGAACGGGCGCACGCGCTCGGCATCCTCTTCATATGGCGGGAGCAGCATCAGGCCCTCGACGCGTAGGTGCGGGAACTGGCGCATCTGGTCGAGCGCGTCGAGCAAGCGCGCTGCCGGCAGCCCGGACTTGGTCTCCTCGCCCGCGAGATCGACCTGCACCAGGATGCGCGCGATGCGCGCCAGCTCGCCTGCGGCACGATCGATACGCCGCGCCAGCTCGACCTCGTCGACGGAGTGGATCAGGTCGGCAAAGGCCAGCACCTTGCGAACCTTGTTCGATTGAAGATGGCCGACGAAGTGCCAGTGCAGACGCTCGTGACAATCGGCCAGCGCAGCGACCTTGCCTTCGGCCTCCTGGACTCGATTCTCTCCGAAATCCACGACACCTGCGTCCAGCGCAGCGCGCACGGCATCCGGCGGGTGGTTCTTGCTGACCGCGACCAGGGTCACGCCAGCTGGATCGCGGCCCGCGCGCGCGGCCGCCCGTTCGATGCGCCGGCGAACGACGGCGATGCGGTCGGCTATCACCGCTTGGCGGGCTTCAGCGCACCGATGACGCCCTTGGCCGCCCGCACGTGGTCAGAGTTGCTCGGATTCAGCGCCAGGTACTTCTCGAGCAGCGTGACACACTCCTGCGTCTGGCCCTGACTGACGGCGATCATTCCGAGAAAGTACAGCGGGTCCGGCGCAGCCGGGTCGAGCTCCTGCGCCTTCTTGAAGGCCGCGCTGGCATCCGCGTATTGCGCGCCGTTGTAGTACGCCTCGCCGAGCGCGATTCGGATCCTGACGTCGCTCGGGTTGCGCTGCGCGCCGTCGATCATGACCTCGATGGCCTTGGCCCGTTGGCCGCTGTTTTGGTATGCCGTCCCTGCCAATGCATAGTCGTTCGCCATCGTCGGCGCCAAGCTGCCAGCCTTGACGAAGGCCTCGGCCGCCTCGGTCCAGGCCTTCTTGCGGCCCAAGATGTATCCGGCGTTGTGGTGGAGCTCGGCGATATCAGGGTTCTTGGCGATCAACTCGTTGTAGAGCGACAGCGCCTGGTCGTACTTTTGGCTGGCGGTCGCGCTGTCGCCGGCCGCGGTGGCCACTTCCGCCTCTTCAGTGAGCTGGACTGCCTGTTTGAACTGCGCCTGAAGCGCCTTGCCCTGTGCCTCTAGCTTGGCGTACTCCTCCGGCGACACGACCTTCTTGCTGGCCGCACCCGGCGTCGGCAGCGTGATCGTGCCGAGACTGGTGGGCGATCCGCTCAAGGGCGCGAGTATCTGATCGGGGTGCTTGTACTCGGCGTAGCCTGGCTTCGTGATCGTGAGCTCCCATGGTCCCGCAATCTGCGCTGTCACCACGCCGAACTCGCCTTTGCCGTTGGTCTTGCTGTCAAACGGACGCGTTCGATCGGTCGGCGAGACGACCTTGACCACGGCGTCGGCGACGGGCTGGCCACTCTGGTCGACGACCTTGCCGATGATGCTGCCATGTTGAGCAGAAGCATCCGCCGCGATGAAGCCGATGGACACGGTCAAACCGACGGCCAGGACAAAGGGATTCATGAGATCCTCCGCACGCTCAAACTAGGTATCCGCGGGGCCAGCCCCGTGCCTGTTAGTGTCTCACGAGTGGCGCCTGGTCCGATAGCGCAGCGGGTCGGCGCAGCCGGCCGCCGCAAAGGCGTCCAACCGCAGACGACACGACTCGCACGTGCCGCACGCGATCTCGTCGTGCTGGTAACAGGACCAGGTCGACTCGAATGGCACGCCCAGCGCGCTGCCGCGGCGCACGATCTCAGCCTTGGAGAGGCCGATCACGGGGGTGACGATGCGGATGTCGCTCTCTGGCCGCGTGCCCAGGCGTATCGCGCGCTCGAACGCGGCGTAGAACTCCGGCCGGCAGTCCGGGTAGCCGGACGAGTCCTCCCACACGGCGCCGATGAACAGCGCGTGCGCGCCCAGCACCTCGGCCCACGACGTCGCGGCCGACAGCAGGTGCGCGTTGCGGAACGGCACGTAGGACGTCGGAACGACGTCGCGTTCAGGCGAGCCTTGGCGCACGGGAATGGCCACGTCGGTCAGGCTGCTGCCGCCGATCGCCTTGAGCGCCGGTATCTCGACCACAAGGCGACGGCTGACGCCGAGCCACTCAGCCAAGCGCTCGAAACAGGCGCGCTCGCGCGCCGCGGTGCGCTGGCCGTAGCTAGCGTGCAGGAAGGCTGGCTCGTGCTCCTGCGCAGCCAGGGCCGCGGTGACCGCAGAGTCCATCCCTCCACTCACGCACACGACCGCGATCGGTTTCATACGCCGCGCCCCTGCTCCGGCCAGAGATAGCGATGGAGCTGGATCTGCAGGCGCACGCCCAGGCCGTCCTCGATGATCCAGCGGGCCAGCTCGCCGGAGTCCAGGCAGCCATGGGCCGCTGAAAAGAGGATGGGGCAGCGCAGACGCGCGCCCTCGGCGCGCACCCAATCGCGCGCCCACTCGTAATCGGTGCGGTCCAGCAGGACGAGCTTGACCTCGTCTTTGGCACGCAATCGGCCCAGGTTCTCCCACTGCATGTCGTGGTGCGCGCCTGAACCAGGCGTCTTCACGTCCATGATCGCCACCGCGCGCGGGTCGAGTCCCTCCAGTGAGACGTGGCCGGAGGTCTCGACAAGGACCTCCCAGCCCTCGTCGGCGAGGCGTGCCACGAGAGCAAAGGCGTCAGCCTGGGCCAAAGGCTCGCCTCCGGTCAGCTCGACCAGCCGACAGGGATAGCGAGCGATCTCGCGCAGCACGTCGTCGTGCGAGCGCACGTCACCCTCGTCAAATGCGTAGCGGCTGTCGCAGTAGTGGCAGCGCAGCGGGCAGCCGGTCAGGCGCACGAAGACGCACGGTCGGCCGGCGCGCGTGCCCTCGCCCTGGATGGAGAAGAAGACCTCGTTAACTCTTAACATACGTCGCACTACAGCCGGGGGCTTCCTGGACGCGCACGCGCACGAGCGCGCGGCCGCTGGTGCCGAGCCGCCGCACGATCTCGTCGAAGAAGTGGCGCGCGACGACCTCGGCCGATGGGCTCGCGCGAGCGAACTCCGGCCGCGCGTTGAGGTCGCTGTGGTGGAGTGCGGCAGCCGTCTCGTCGAGGGCGCGCTTGAGGGTCACGAAGTCGACTAGCAGGCCAGCGGCGTCCAGCTCCTGTCCGGCAGCGACGGCCTCGACCCGCCAGTCGTGTCCGTGCAGCGGCTCCAGCGGCCGCCCGTCTTGCACCAGCCGATGCGTGGCACTGAAGCCCGTCTCGCAGCTCACCTCGTACAAGGGCACCTCCATCGCGCGACGCCTATTATCGAACGGACCGCCGCCAATTGCCTGGCCGGAGGCGGCCCGGGCAGAGCGCGGTGCGCCGGCGCGAGCGAAGCGTCGGGAACGCGTCGAAGCATCCGTTCTCAGCCTTGACGGTGCGCGTGAGGGTGGACTACAGTGCCTGGGAAAGCGCCACGATGGCCCGTCGAGCGATCCACGACCGACGGCAAAGGAGACGGAGGGACGAAATGACTGCCAGGCGAATCCTCGTTGCCGTGTTCGCGACGCTCACTTGCGTCGGGACCTCTTTCGCAACGGAGCTGCGTCCGCTGACGCCTGTCGCAGCGATGGAGTTCGCCGCGGCCGCGCAGTGGTCTTCTTGGCTCGCCAGTGGGACGAGCTCCGGCCAGTGGCGTCTGCGCGCCGTGCAACGCGACCCCGACCTGCCGGCGCGACGTCACCAGCGCTACGCGCAGACCATCAACCGTGTGCCGGTCTTCGGAGCTGAGGTCGTGCAGCAGCTGGATGAGAACGGCGCGACGCGCACGGTCTTCGGTGGGCTTTACGAAGGTCTCAGCGTCGACACGCAGCCGACGCTGACCGCAGAACAGGCGCGCCACGTGGTGGAGGCCGCTGTCGGACAGACCGGCAGCGTCGTCGGCCAGCCGGAGCTGTTCGTCCTGCCCCTCGACAACGGCGTCTTTCTGACCGACATGATCACGGCTTGGAGCCTGTCGCCGCCCAGTGAGATCCGCTATTTCGTTGACGTACACTCCGGCGCCATCGTCTTCTCCTATCAGAACCTCAAACAAGACACGCCCGTCATCGGCCTTGGC
>PMCG01000295.1:12172-15973 GCA_003155335.1 Acidobacteriota bacterium | reverse complement strand
TGCCCGCGTTCATCGCGCTGGCGTATCGCCTCACCGGGCGCTGGCGCCCCGAGGAGCAGAGGAGGTTGGCGTGAAGATCGGCACCTTTGGTGTACGGCATGTGCACGCGCGCGGTCTTGCGCTGGCGTTGGCAGCGGGAACGCTGTCGCTGGCGTCCTGGCCGGCCCGCGCGGAGACGGATCAGGCCGCCGCGCTGAGCCTCGACGACGCTGTCGCAGCGGCGCTGGCCAATGAGCCGCGTCTCAAGGCAGCGGAGCAGCAGTGGCAGGCGGCGCACTCGCGTCGTGTGACCGCGGAGTGGAACCGGCTGGGTCAGCTCTCGACCTCCTTCCTCTACACGCCGAGTCAGCGGCCGCTCGACATTGAGTTCCCAGGCGCGCCGCCGTACATCCCGCCGCAGACGTTCGAGGTGAAACAGCTCGACCGCTACTCGCTCTCGGCGACGCTGACGCAGCCGCTGTGGACATGGGGCGCGCTTTCCAGCCAGCGGGCGGCAGCGTGGCACGACGAGGGAGCCAGCCGGCGCAGTCTCGATCGCGCGCGTCAGCAGACGGCGTTCGATGCGCGCCGCAGCTTTCTTCAAGCGACCACGGCCGCCGCAGCCGTGGGCGTCGCTGAGCAGGACCTGGCGCAGCAGCGCAGCTTCCTGGAGTTGGCCGAGGCGCGCGAGCGCGCCGGTGCTGTCCCGCACCTCGACGTGCTCAAGGCTGAGTTGGCCGTGGCGCGGGCTGAGGCCAACCTGAGCCAGGCGCGTCACGCCGATCGGCTCGCGCGCGAGGCGCTGGCCAGCGCGACGATGGACGCGCGCTTTCGCGGCGCGCCACTGCGCCAGCCCGCGGCAGGCACGTCGACGCTGCCTGCTGAGGACGAAGCCGTGGCCGTTGCGCGACGTCAGCGACCGGACTTGCTGGCGATCGACGACCAGGCCAGTGCGCTCGGGCTCGGAGCGCGTGCGATGGCAGCCGCGGCGCGACCGGTGCTGGCGCTGCGCGCGTCGATCACGCAGCAAAACGACGTGGCCGGCGACATCCTCAGGAAAAACAGCCAGCTCTACCAGGCGGGTCTGGTCGTGAGCTGGGATGCCTTTGAGCCGCTGCGCGCGCGCAGCAAGGCCGCGGAGCTGCGCGCCAACGAGCGCAGTGCGCGGGAGAGCCAGCGTGCCGCGAGCGAGGCCGTCGCCCTCGAAGTGCGCTCCGCGCTTCTGTCAGCGCGCGAGGCGCGCGAGCGCGTCGACGTCGAGGCGCATGCGGTCACGGTCGCGGAGGAACAGGCACGCGTGGCGCGCCTGGCCTATCGCGAGGGCCTGATCACGGCGGTCGAAGCGCAGGACGCGGAGCTGGCCCTGACCGCGGCACGCTTCGCGCTTCTGAGCGCACGCCACGACGGCGCGCTGGCCGAGGCCCGCCTCACCCTGGCCATGGGCGAGTAGGCGCACGGCCGTGCGCCCTGGGCGATCGTAGGCACAGCGTGCTGCAGGTCCGTCCAAATTAGCTTTCGTGGAAACACCGGTNNCCTGCCCAACCTGGACAGCGAGACGTGGCTGAACCACCCCTAACCCCGCGAAGTACAAGGGCGCCCGATGGACGTGTCCGTCTGAATTGGACCGCCCTGATTCGTGAATCGCCCCTACGGTGTCACCACGCGACGTGGGCATCGCGGGCGACGCAGGCGTCACCCCCGGGTCTTCGATTGGCGATCGTCGTCCGAGCACGACAGCGCGTCTTGCGATTGGAGGCGGGCCGCGTTCTGTGCTCTCCAGGCGAGTATGCGGTCCAGGAATCCGTTCCGGATCAGGATCTCGTGCACTTCCGTGTGGATGCGGGCAACGGCAGCGTCCATGTGCCGCTTGATGTCCTCGACGTCTTCACTGGTCATGTTCGAGGTTCCTCCGGGAGCGCCAGTGTATCGTGACCGTCAACAGGGCGTCGGGCGCGNNCCTGCGGCTGCGTGGCGGTGTAGGCTGGCGTGGTGAACTGCAGACCCACGTCCTTGCGTCTTCGCGGTCGTGACTACGCGGCCACCGGCGCGTATTTCGTCACGATCTGCACGCAACGGCGTGCGTGCCTGTTGGGTGAGATCAGGAATGGAATCGTTGTGCACACCGCCATCGGCGTGATTGCGCGGGCCGGTTGGTTCGACACGGCGATTGTGCGGCCATATCTGCGATTGAATGCAGACGAATTCGTGGTCATGCCGAATCACGTCCACGGGATCATCCACAGCCAATCTAACCGCGACAACCGCGTTGTAGGGGCGCAGCGGCGCTGCGCCCCTACTTCAAGACGAACGGCCGGAGCGACTGACCGAGCACGGCCGATTCGCCACCAGCCGCGGGACAAAGCTGCGCGGCCTTCTCTTCGAGGCTGGGGTAGAGATCCCTACCGTCGAAGGTCTGCACCACGTTGGCGAGCGCCGAGCGCAGGCCAGCGTCCTTCTCGCGTCCGAAGAGATCGCCTGCGCTGAATCCGGTGCGCAGGCGCTCCACGATTCGCCGAGCCTCCTCGTGCGTCACCGTTGCGACCGGCCCGGCCGAGACCTCGCTAGTAGCGACGCGCTGATGGTCGTAGTCGTCGAGCAGGCCAAGGGCGTAGGAGTAGTCGGACACGACGCGCAGCACGGCGGCGGCCTCGTCCCCCGTGAGGGCGCGCCTCTCGGCTACGTCTGCCACGAGACGCACGGCCTGGCGGAGATCCTTGAGGCGGCGCTCGTTGACGGAATAGCCCTTGAGCAGGTGATCGCGGAGCACGCGCGTGGCCCAGATGCGGAATTGCGTGCCACGCTTGGAGTTGACGCGGTAGCCTACGGAGAGGATGGCGTCGAGGCTGAAGTGGCCGACCTGGTAGGTCTTCCCATCCGGCCCAGTTGTTGCAAAAAACGCAACAACTGCCTTCCTGTCCAACTCGCGGGTCTTGAACACGTTACTCAGGTGCCGAGAGATCACGGACTTGTCGCGGTCGAACAGGCGCGCCATCTGGTTGAGGTTCAGCCAGACGGTGTCCGCATCGAGCCGAACTTCAAGCGCGGTGGTGCCGTCAGGTGCTGAGTAGACGATGACCTCGCCGCCTGGCGGCGGCGGCGCCGACTGTGCGGCCGCCCGTTTCTCGGTCTTCGTTCGCTTCATGGCGCATCCTCCAACATCGTCATGGAGGGGAGTCTAGCCGGGAGCACTGCCCGGGGAGGTGCAAACGTCCGCGCGGCGATCGTGCTGATGTGCGGTCGCGCGGCCGGCGTCTCGTCCAGCTGAAGCATGAGCGATCATACGGCGTTTCCGGTGCGCTGATGCTTCGCCTCGCGGTCCGAGATCGCGTGACGCGTCCGGGGCAACGAGGGCGGGCACAGGGGCCTGCCCCTACGATGCGCGCATGACGACGCTCGCGCGTGGGCGGGGCGACGCATGCGTCNNCCCCTACGGCGCACTGCCTCGCAGCCGCGTGTTTGACCCCGCTCCCGAGCGGCTGATATTCTCCTTGACGTAGATGAGATCCGTAGGGGCACGGCGCGCCGTGCCCCTACCGCCATTCGTGTCCCCTCGGAGGCGCCCTTCTTGCTGAACACGGTTCTCACCAAGGTCATCGGCACAAAGAACGAGCGCGAGCTGAAGCGCATCGCGCCCTTGATTCAGCAGATCAACGCTGTCGAGCCCACGTTGCTCGGGCTCACCGATGAGGAGCTGGCTCTCAAGACCGTCGAGTTGCGGCAGCGCGTCACCGCCGGGCAGACGCTGGACGAGCTGCTGCCCGAGGCCTTTGCCGTCGTGCGCGAGGCAGGCCGGCGCGTGCTCAACATGCGCCACTTCGACGT
>PMCG01000295.1:11585-12158 GCA_003155335.1 Acidobacteriota bacterium | reverse complement strand
CGACAGCGAGTGGATGGGCCGCATCTTCCGCTTCCTGGGCCTGACAGTCGGCGTGATCCAGCACCACTTGAGCGACGAAGAGCGCCAGAAGGCGTACGCCGCTGACATTACCTACGGCACGAACAACGAGCTGGGCTTCGACTACCTGCGCGACAACATGAAGTTCGAGCTGTCCGGCTATGTCCAGCGTGGGCACCACTACGCCATCGTCGACGANNACGAGGCGCGCACGCCTCTGATCATCAGCGGCCCGGCCGAGGAGTCGACGGACAAGTACTACCGCATCGACACCATCATCCCCAAGCTCAAGGCGGGCGCGCGCATCTCCGGCGACAAGAAGGCCGAGGAGCGCGTCGAGCTGGAGAAGACCGGCGACTACATCGTCGATGAGAAGGCCAAGACCGCGACGCTGACCGAGATGGGCATGGCGCATGTCGAGCAGCTCCTGGGCGTGAAGAACCTGTGGGACCCGTCCAACATGGACATCCTGCACCACGTCAACCAGGCCCTGCGCGCACACACGCTCTTCCAGCGCGACGTGGACTATGTCGTCAAGGACGGCGAAGTCATCAT
>PMCG01000295.1:7906-11538 GCA_003155335.1 Acidobacteriota bacterium | reverse complement strand
AAGCTCGAAGTGCTCGTGATCCCGACGAACCGCTCGCTGATCCGCGTCGAGAATCCCGACGTGGTCTACCGCACGGAGAGCGAGAAGTTCGGCGCGGTCGTCGACGAGATCAAGGACCTGCACGCTGCCGGACGGCCGGTGCTGGTGGGCACGATCTCGATCGAGAAGTCCGAGCACCTCTCGGGTCTCCTGAAGAAGGCCGGCATCAAGCACGTGGTGCTCAACGCCAAGTACCACGAGCGCGAGGCGGAGATCGTGGCCCAGGCCGGCCGCTTCGGCGCTGTGACGATCGCGACNNGAGCGCCAGGTGGCGCGCGACCAGGCGTTGGCGGAGATGGCGGCGGCGTACAAGAAGGAGCTGGCCACGCGCAAGCTGCCGGCCGAGGAGCAGCGCACGCTCGCCGTGCGCTACCTGGGCCTTTTGGCCTCGCTGATCGCCGACCACCCGTCGGTGCTGGCCGTGTCGGCGCTCGCCAAGGGCGCCCGGGATTTGCAGCACTACCTCGATCTCTGCCGCAGCCTGACCCGGCCAGTCAAGGCCAAGATCTCGCGCAGCTTTTATCCGCAGGGCGAGAAGCCCGTCGATTTTCTGGCAGTGCACCCGCTCAAGGCCACGCTCGACGAGCTGGCCCAATCACCTTCGCTCGTGTTCATCGAGGACTTCTTGGCCGCCAGTGAGCGCGAGCGCGTCGTGGCCCTGGGCGGGCTGCACATCTTGGCGACCGAGCGACACGAAGCGCGGCGCATCGACAATCAGCTGCGCGGCCGTGCTGGCCGTCAGGGAGACCCTGGCTCGTCGCGCTTCTACCTCTCGCTCGAAGACGACCTGATGCGCATCTTCGGCTCGGACCGCATCAGCGGCCTGATGCTGCGGCTGGGCATGGAGGAGGGCGTACCGATCGAGCACCGCATGGTGACGCGCTCCATCGAGCGCGCCCAGAAGCAGGTCGAGGGCAACAACTTCTCCGTGCGCAAACACCTGATCGAGTACGACGACGTCATGAACAAGCAGCGCGAGGCCATCTACGGCCTGCGTCGCCGCATCCTCGAAGGCAAGGACACGCGCGAGCACGTGCTGGGTCTGGTGGACGAGATCGTCGACTGGTACGTCGAGTCCTGCTGCGAGGACAAGAACGACCCGGACGATTGGAACCTCGACAGTCTGCGCCTCTCGCTGGCCGAGACCTTTGCCCTCGACGTGCCGGTGGCCGAGCTCAAGGCCATGGGCCGCGACGAGCTCGTCCAGGAGCTGACGCGGCGNNACGCGCAGTGGAAGGACCACCTCTACGCAGTCGATCACCTCAAGGAAGGCATCGGCCTGCGCAGCTACGGCCAGCGCGATCCCTTGGTCGAGTACAAGAAGGAATCCTTCGAGATGTTCCGCGAGCTGACCAATCGGGTCGACGAGGAGATCCTCAAGTGGACCTTCCTCTATCAACCCGTGCCGCCGGAGCAGGAGAACGGCGCGGCCAGCCCGGCGCGCGCCGGCGCACCGCTCGGTCGCGGGCGTGCCGCGGCCCGCAACCTCATCTTCAACGATCCGGCGGAGCAGGCATCGGCCTTTGCCAAGGCCGAACGCGCCGAGGCCAAGGGCGGCATGGGCGACGTTCAAACCGTGCGCCACGAAGGCAAGAAGGTCGGACGCAACGATCCGTGTCCGTGCGGCAGCGGTAAGAAGTACAAGAAGTGCCATGGGGCCTGAGTGAACGCGTAGCAGGCACCGGTCGAATCGAGGAGGAGGAAGGCCGATGTTCGAGGGCAACACGCCAGAAGCGCTGACGTTCGACGACGTCTTGCTCGTGCCGCAGCGCTCGAGCGTCGTCCCGACCGACGTGGCGATCGGCACGCGCCTCACGCGCAAGATCGCGCTCCGGGTACCGATCGTCTCGGCTGCCATGGACACCGTGACCGAAGCGCCACTGGCGATCGCGATCGCTCAGGAAGGCGGGCTCGGCTTCATCCACAAGAACATGAGCATCGCGGCCCAGGCCTCCGAGGTCGACAAGGTCAAGCGCTCCGAGTCGGGCATGATCGTCGATCCCGTGACCGTCGCCCCGGACGCGCGCGTGGCCGATGCCCTGGCCGTGATGGCCAAGTTCCGCATCAGCGGCGTGCCTGTCACCGTCGGCAGCAAGCTCGTCGGCATCCTCACCAATCGTGACCTGCGTTTCGAGACGCGCACCGAGATGGCGGTCTCCGATCTGATGACCAAGGAGAACCTGATCACGGTCCCTGTCGGCACGACGCTCGAGCAGGCCAAGGAGATCCTGCATCGGCACAAGGTCGAGAAGCTGCTCGTGGTGGACAAGGACTTCAACCTGAAGGGCCTCATCACCGTCAAGGACATCCAGAAGCAGATCAAGTACCCCAACGCCTGCAAGGACCACCTCGGACGACTGCGCGTCGGCGCGGCACTCGGCGCGACCGGCGACGTGATGGAGCGCGCAGCGGCGCTGGTCGAGACCAAGGTCGACGTCGTGTGCGTCGACTCCGCGCACGGGCATTCGCAGAACGTCATCGACACCGTGGCCCGGCTGCGCGCGCGTTTCCCCGAGCTCGAGCTGATAGCAGGCAACATCGGAACCTTCGAGGGCGCACGCGACCTAATTGAGGCCGGCGTGTCGGCGGTCAAGGTGGGCATGGGCCCCGGGTCGATCTGCACCACGCGCGTGGTCTCGGGCGCAGGCATGCCGCAGATCACGGCCATTTCCGAGGCAGCGCGCGCTGCCAAGGACGCGGACGTGCCGCTTGTGGCCGACGGCGGCATCAAGTTCTCCGGCGACATCGTCAAGGCCATCGCTGCCGGCGCCTCGTCCGTGATGATCGGTTCGCTCTTCGCCGGTACCGACGAGAGTCCTGGTGAGCTGATCTTGCGCCAGGGCCGTTCCTTCAAGGCCTACCGCGGCATGGGCTCCCTCGACGCCATGCGCGAGGGCTCGCGCGACCGCTATTTCCAAGAATCCGAGAGCCCGCAGAAGCTCGTGCCGGAGGGCATCGAGGGCATGGTGCCCTACAAGGGACCGCTCTCGGCCATGATCCAGCAGTTGGTGGGCGGCCTGCGCGCCGGCATGGGCTACTGCGGCACACCCACAATCCAGGACCTCCAAACAGCGTCCCGCTTTGTCCGCATCTCGAGCGCGGGACTCAAGGAGAGCCATGTCCATGACGTCATCATCACGAAGGAAGCGCCGAACTACCGCATCGAGTGAGGCGCGGCGCCGCGTCGCGCTGCTGGCCGTGCTGCTGACGCTCGGCGCCGGAGCGACTGCCTGCCACCGCGCTCAACGCGATCCGCTCGTCACCTACTTCAACGGCGCGCTCCGGCTGAGCATCCAGTACCCTGCGAGCTGGCGCAGCGAGCAGGCAGCGCAGGAAGGCGTCTGGTACCGCTACTTCCTCGGGCCGACCACAGGCGCGCAGCACAAGTCCGCGGTATCGGCGACGCTGCTGGCAGGCCCACTGAGCGGCAGTATCGACGAATACGCCCGTACCTACCTGGCGGGCAACACCGTCAGCGCGTCGCGCGACGAGAAACGCCCGGGCCTTGTGGGCAAGTCGTATGTCTTCACGACGCCAGACGGTGCCACGCGCTATTCGCTGCTATTGCTCGCCCAAGAGCCAGTGCCCGTGGG
>PMCG01000295.1:0-7900 GCA_003155335.1 Acidobacteriota bacterium | reverse complement strand
CGCTGCGCGTGCCCAAGTCCTGGCAGCACCTGCGCCGGACGTCGGGCGGCGGCGTGCGCCTGGAGCAGTTCACGAGCCCTGCTCTCGCGGTCGACAAAGGGGCGGAGACCGTCCATGCCTCGCTCACCGTGAGCATCGAGCCGGCCCCGGACGGCCTCGACAGCTACTACAAAGCGGTGCAGCGGATGCTCGGACCCAACTTCGGAGTCGTGACGCATGCGAGCTGGAAGGACGGGTACGCCGACGTGCTGCACGTCGAGACCCCGATGGCCAGCTCGTACATCAAGCGCTTCTTCCGCGTCAGTGGCGCGAATGGCTACTCGCTCGTCTTCGAGGCACGCAGCGACGCCTACCAGCGCGCGGCACCGTGGTTCGATCTCATCGCCGATACGCTGCGGGTGGGGGACGAGACCACGGCCCGCTGACGCGCGTCAAGGCAGCGGCCCGAGACCTCCAGCACGAGCGCACACGTGGACCACCTGCTCCAGATCGCTTTCGCGATCGCCGCGGTCTCTGCCATGTCGGTCGTGGCCCTGCGGCCGGGCCTACGCACTGCTTGGCGCGAGACGCTCGTGCTCTTGGGCTACGCGCTCTTCGCCGTGGCAGCGACAGGCATGTGGCGCCACCCGGCGCATTTCTTCCTGGCCGGCGAGGATCCGACAATCGACACGTGGACGCTCATGCGGGTCGACCACAATCTGCTGCGCCAGCCGCTCGATCCGTTCGTCGGCAACCTCGCCTACCCCGAGCCGCACCCGGTGCTGTTCGCCGATCCGCTGTTCAGTCTGGCCCTGCTGGTGCTGCCGCTGCGCGCCCTCACCGACAACGCTGTGCCGGTCTACAACGCTGCCCTGCTCTGCACGCTGACCCTCGCGGCCTACGGCTTCTACCGTCTGGCCCTGCGCCTCACCGGCCATCCCGGCGCGGCACTCTTCGCAGGCGTGATCGCTGCCTTCATGCCGCAACAGATGCACCGCCTCTACCTCGGCTCGCTGACCTACGTCTCCATCGGGGGCCTCGCGCTTGTGGTCCTGAGTCTGATCTCGCTTCTCGAAAGACCGCGCCTCGCCATCGCATTCGGCGCCGCCGGCGCCTTCTTCTTGCAGGCCAGCATCGGTGGCTACTGGGCGCTGTTCTCGACGCTGGTCGCGCTGCTCGTGGCGGCTTGGGGCTGGCGTGCGTTCCGCTCGCTTGAGACCTGGAAGGCAGCGGCTTTGGCAGCGGCCTTGGCGGGGCTGCTGTTGCTGCCGTACCTCTCGGGATTCGCCGAAGTGCGCGCTGCGGCAGACACAAACCGCGGCGGGAGCTGGCCCGAGCTGCTCTCGACGGACTTGGGCGTTCATCCCTTCTGCAGCTATGCCTACCTCTGGAGCCGTGTTCTTCCTGATCCGACCGTGCCCGGCGGTCGCCTGTTCCCCGGCCTGCTGGCGTTGGTTTTCGCGGGCATCGGCCTCGCGCGGCAGCGCGACCGCTACACCGGCCTGCTCCTGCTACTCGGCAGCGTCTTCTTCGTCCTCTCGCTGGGTCCGCACCTACATTTTGCCGCCCGCAGTCTGGCGCCCATGCCCTTCCTCTGGCTGAAGGACCACGTGCCGCTCTTCGGCACCATCCGAACGCCGATCACGTTCGTTCTCATCCCGCTCGCCGCCCTCGCGGTGATGGCATCGCGTGGCATCGCCAGCAGCGCAGCGGGCCGACGGCCTTGGCTCGTGGCGCTGCTGCTCGTCGGGGGCGCGCTCGAGGTATTGGCACCGCTGCCGCGCCTCGAAGACCGCGGCGATCCGCGTCCGGACGTCTACGCCTTTCTCGCGCAGCAGCCGCGCGGAGGAATCCTGCACCTGCCCACCGAAGCGCTGCCGGAGATCCGCTGGGCCGCGGCCGTGCACGACTTGCCGATGGTCAATATCGGCGGGTTCGGCTTCACCCCGCGCTGGTGGTTCGATCTGGATCGCTTCATTCACAAGGAGTGGTACGTCAGACCGGCGCACCAGAACATGCAGGACTGGCGCTCGACGCGTTTCCTGCGCCTGCTGCCCGTGCGTTATCTCGTGCTCAGGCCGCGCATCAGCGGCTATCTCGTATCGCACGTCGAGGCGACACCTGAGACCTTTTCGCGTCTGGGCATCACTGCCAGCGGATACCGCGTCTACCGTGTGCGTCGTGGCGACGCCGGAGCGCGTCTGCGGCGGCTCTTCGGCGACGACGAGCTGCGCGCCGGGCCCCTCGTGGCCTGGGTCCGCGGTCGCGCCAACGCCCGGCTTGATGCGCAGCTCAACGGCCGGCCCCTCCCGCCGCACGCCCTGGCGACAAACTGGCAGCGGATCGAGTGGAACGTGGATGCTGCTCTGATCAAGCGCGGCTCGAATGAGCTGGCTCTGTCCGTTCAACCTCCCGACTCTGCGCGCGACGTCGCGCCCGCGACCGCTCCGTCGTTCGAGCTCTACGACATCGGGAGCCCTGCTACCACAGCCCATCCGTAGTGGCAGCCGTGGGCCGCATCCGGACTTCGAGCCACCCGTCGGCCTCGAACCAGCCACGTCATCCCGTTCACTCGTCTGCTGACGCCGGCTTCGACCCAGAGCCAACGTGTGCGACAATCCGCGCCGCTCAGACCGCCAGGAGGTGAGGAGCATGATGATGAGTCGCTACATCGGATGGTTGAGGATCGCGGCGCTGCTCGCGGCGCTGCTACCGGGGACCATCGCGGCCTGCAGCTACTGGAGCGCAACCGTCCGATCGGGCTCGGAACTGAGCGCTGTCTGCATTCTCGTGCTGCTCGGTGTTGCGGTGGGGACAGCCGCGAGCATGGCTCTCACCCGCAATCAGTCGGCGATTTGCGACGTTGCGAACCGCCAGGCCCTGTGGCTCGACGGATTCACGGGCCGCTCGCGCGCCGTGTTGATTGCCGCGTCAGCGGCGCTCAGCCTGTTCGTGGAGATGACGCTCATCCGCTGGCAGGGTGAGGCCGTTCCGGTCTTCGCCTTCTACAAGAACTACTCTCTGCTCGTCTGCTTCGTCGGCTTGGGACTTGGATATGCGCTCGCACGCACGCAAGCCATCGCCCTGGTCCTGGCGCTTCCCGCGCTAGTCGCACAGGTGCTGCTGCTGGTCGTCGTGCGCTACGGGCTTGACGACTCGAAGCTGCGCTCGCTCTGGGCGACGCCGTTTGGCGAGCAACTCAACATGGGCCTGCAGACACTGTCGTCGGCGCCCCACCTCGTCGCCGTCTACGCGCTCCTCACCACCGTCTTCCTGCTGACCGTGCTGGCGCTGCTTCCCATTGGGCAGCTCTGCGGCCGCCTGCTGGCCGGCGCCAAACCGCTCGAAGGCTACAGCGCGAACCTCGTTGGCAGCTTGGCGGGCGTGGGGCTACTCATGGCTGTCAGCGCGTTTTGGACCCCGCCGGTCGTCTGGTTCAGCCTGGTCTTCCTCGGGCTGTTGGCCTTTCAAGGGATGAGTGCGCGCGTGTTGGCTGGGGGCCTGGTGGGCGCCTGCCTCGGTTTGATTGCCCTGGCTTGGCCCGTCACCCCGGGCCTCATGCGAATCCACAGCCCGTACCAGCTCCTCGAACAGGTACCGAGCCTCGGGGACGTGCTGCGCATCAAGGCCGCGGGGCACTACTACCAGCGCATCATCGACCTGGCGCCGACAAATGCGAATCGTGTGACCGATCCGGCCCTCAAGCTCCAGGCCAACTACTACGAGTTCCCCTACAACGTCCACCGCGGCCCGCTGCGACGAGTGGCCATCGTTGGCTCCGGCACCGGCAACGACGTGGCCGCGGCCCTGCGCCGCAACGCGCAGGCCGTGGATGCCATCGAGATCGACCCGGCGATCCTCCATCTGGGGCGGCTCTTCCACCCCGAGCGGCCGTACCTCGATCCCCGCGTGAACGCCGTCGTCGACGACGCGCGCAGCTTCTTGACCCGGACACCCTACACCTATGACGTCATCGTCTTCGGTCTACTGGACTCGCACACGCTCTTGAGTGGGGCATCGAGCGTGCGCCTCGACTCCTTCGTGTACACCGTTGAGTCCTTCCGCAGCGCACGCGCGCGACTCAAGCCGAACGGGACGCTCAGCCTGGCCTTCGCTGTCTTGAGCGATGAGTTGGGCCACAAACTCTATCGGATGTTGCAGACGGCATTCGATGGTCAGCCTCCTGTCTGCCTTTACACGGGCTCCGACCGCAATGTCGTCTTTCTCGAGACGCGCGACCAGGCTCCCCCGTTCGACCCAACGGCCCTGACAGCGATGGGCTTCTCCGACATGACGGCCAGGTACGCCAACCCCGAGCTGAACGCCGACGTCTCGACTGACGATTGGCCGTTCTTCTACATGCCCCGTCGGGTCTACCCATTCTCCTATCTCGGGATGATGGGCCTGATCCTCGTCCTGACGCTGCTCGTCGTCTCCAGCCTCGTCGAGCGACTGCCCGCGCGCAGTCACTCGATGTCGTTCTTCCTCGGGGCCGGGTTCATGCTCGTCGAAACCAAGGCCACGACAGAGCTGGGCCTGGTNNCTGGCCGCGAATCTTCTCGTCGCGCGCCTGCGCCTCGCCAATCCAGGCGTGGGCTTGGTCTTGCTCGTGGCCAGCCTCGCGCTGGGCTATTCCGCCCCGACGCTGGCGGGCGGCTCCCTCGCCGGGAAGCTGGGCGCCGTGGTGCTGCTCACGTGCCCCGTGTTCTTCTCAGGCCTGGCGTTCTCCGCATTGTTGGCGAGAACGGGAGACACGCCGGGAGTCCTAGGCCTCAACCTGCTGGGCGCCATGGTCGGCGGGCTCCTCGAGTACAACTCAATGTACTTCGGTTTCCGCGCGCTGTATCTGCTCGCCATTGTGCTGTACGTCCTGGCCGCAGTGGCCTGGCGCAGCGGCCTGCGGCGTCAGGTGGGCTGACAGTGCCGACAGGCAACGCGGCGAGCACGCGCTCGACGGGACGTTGATCACCATCGTCGAGCCGGCCTCTCGCATTTGCCCGTGTGCTACTTCTCCGGCACAGATCGCACGGCGAGCACGTAACCCGCGTCGCGCTGGATCTCGAAGTGGCGCTCGGCAAGCGCCCGTAAAAGCGAGGCCGCGTCTGGGTGCGTCGTTCGAACAGCGATCATACTGATGCCGCGCCGGTCGATCTCGCTCAGCACCCAGTCGACGGGCCGTCGCTCCTCCGCGCCGCCGATGTAGGCGAGCAAGTCCATCCGCGCCGTCCAGTCCTGCTCCGGAATGACACCGCGCAGCTTCTCAAGATACATCCTGCGAACGGCGACGAGTGGAGGGGCATGCTGGAAGCCGCACAGGCTGACAGCCAGGCCTTCCGGCACTAGCGCGGGACCTTGGCTTGGCGCCAGGGTCATGAGTCGCTCCGCCACTGCATAGTCGGCCGGCACATTGAAGGCCCCGACGTTGGCCCAAGCCCAGTTGCTCGCGGACACGGCCGACGGCCCAATCACGGCGAATACAAGCATCGCAGCGCCCAGCGCAGCGCCCCTCAGCCAGGGGCGAGGCAGCGCTCGACAGCTCGCGGCACCGACAGTCACGCTGAGCAGCAAGGGCACAGGCCAACACCAGAAGATGCGCCAGCTCAGCGCAGCCGAGAGGTGCACGCCGAGCAGCTCCGGGACCGCCGGGCAGAGCAGTAACGCCGAAGAGAGGAGCACGTATCGGCCCAGCCACAGGGCCTCGCGCAATCCCGCCATCCTCGCCAGCGCCGGTACCAGGAGCAGCCCAAGTAGAACAAGGCTGGCTCTAGAGCTGCCGAGGACGATCGGGTACCCGAGCAGCACTTCCGCCTCCGGCGCATAGACGCGGTACTGACGCAGCAAGGACAACGTCGCCACGACGGCGGGGACAGCCGGAACGCTGGCCAACAGCCCCTTCGCTACGGTACGCCAGCGTGCCCCGGACAGAGTGAGCCCAGACAGCAGGACAAGCGCGGACACCAGCGGCGCCATCACCTGCGCTGTCACAGTCAAGCCCATTGCCGCACATTGCTGCAGCATGAGAAGAAGCCAGCTCCGCCAGCTCGGCCGATCGAGATACTCGATCGCCGCATGGACGATCAACGGTACGGCCACGATTACGAAGACCGACTTGCCCTGAAAGATCCGCACGAACGCGAAGCTGCCATAGGTGCGGTGCCCGTCGCCCCACACGGCAAGCAGGGCGATCAGCGCTGTCAGTCCGATCATGGCTGGACCCACAGGCAGCCAGCGACGCAGCAGATTCCAGTGCGCCAGAATCAACATTGCCAGCCACAGCGCAGGCAACATCACGTAGTAGAGGACGCGAACGGGAACTCGGGTGAGAGCGGCCAGGACTGCGATGAGGTACTCGTGGGCCTGCCCAAAGTGGAGATGCTGCTCCACCAGTGGCAACCCGCTTTTGTAGAGGCTGTCAAAGCCAAACAGCGGCGCCTTCGGGTAGTCGATTGCCGAGGAAGCCAGGCTCACAAAGAAGGCGTCGTCCGCATCTGGACGGTGCGCACCCAGCCCGAGCAGCACCGCGACCGCACACAGCCCGAGCAGACTCATCACCTCCCAGCCGGCGATCTTCGAGTCTGGCAGTGGCCCAGGTGACGGATCAAACGAGCACGCGCAGCTTGCAGCCAAGAGATACGCCAGCGACATGACCCAAAAGAGCCACTCTGCGCCCGTCGCCCAGTAGAACCCTGCCAGGAAGGCAGGGGCAGCGAGCCAGAGCCATTCGGGCACGCGAACGCAGGAACCTCCCACTGTCGCCCGTGCGCAGTAGTCTGTCTGCAGCGGCTGATGGCTTCCCTGCCGCGCTGCGATCAACAGGAGGGCCGCTGCCCCAAGCACGACGAAAGGGAAGAGAGCCTCTAGCGTGGCAAAGTCCGCACGCAGGAGTGCCGCTACCTGCACACACAGGGTCCATGCGCCAAACAGGGCCGGTCCCATGCTCGACGCTGCGGCTACTGATCGGCGGCTGAGGTTCATCTCACGTTGCTCCGCCGCGAGAGTCAATCAGCCCCAGCTCGGCGCCGGGGCCAGGCGTCACCTGCGCAGGAGTCACTGGCTCAGGCGGCGCCTGAGCGCCGAGAGCTCCTCACGCAGCCGCACCGGCAACCTGTCGCCGAAGCGGGCAAAGTGCTTGTCGACTTGCTCGCAGGTGCTCCGCCACCCGCTGACGTCGACGCGCAGCAACTCGCTCAGGATGGCGGGCGAGAGGTCTAGGCCGTCCGTGTCGAGATCCTCCGGCCGCGGCAATCGTCCGATGGCCGTGTCCGTCGCGCCCGCTTTGCCTTCACAGCGNNTCGCCATAGCCCGGCCACAGGAACTCATCGCCCGCGTCCTTGCGGAACCAGTTGACGTAGTAGAAGCGCGGCAGGGCCGCCGCGAATGGACGCGTGCCGAGGCTGAGCCAATGGCTGAGGTAGTCGCCCATGTGGTAGCCGCAGAAGGCCAGCATGGCGAACGGGTCGAAGCGCAACTCGCCGACCTTGCCCGCGATCGCGGCGGTGGTTTCCGAGGACATGATCGAACCGAGGAACACGCCATGCGTCCAGTTGAACGCCTCGCAGACCAGCGGCACTATGGTCGCGCGCCGGCCGCCGAGCAGCACGGCCGAGATCGGAACGCCGCTGGGGTCTTCCCACTCCGGCGCCATCACCGGACACTGGCGTGCCGGCGTGGTGAAGCGTGCGTTGGGGTGGGCTGCCGTGCGGCCACAGCCGGGCTGCCACGACCGCCGAAGCCAGTCGGTGACGTCGGTCGGGGCTGTCTGCGTCATCTGCTCCCACCACACGTCTCCCGGACGCGTGATCGCGCAGTTCGTGAACACCGAGTTCGCCCGCGCGGCTGCGAGCGCGTTGGGGTTCGACTTCATGCTGGTGCCCGGCGCCACGCCAAAGAACCCGGCCTCGGGATTGATCGCGTACAGCCG
>PMCG01000006.1 GCA_003155335.1 Acidobacteriota bacterium | reverse complement strand
AGGCTTGGGCGGCGGGTCGGTTGACGCGATCCCGAGGATGGCGGTACTGTAACCCGCAAGATTGGCAGGGTTTGGGCGAGCGGGCAGGCGTCAGAGACGCCGGCTCGGATCTGTGACCTGGCTCACGATCTCCCGGTTCGCCGGGTACGTCTAAGGGTGCAATATGGTAGCCCTACTGAACGAGCTGTTGGAGGAGGCTGTCGCGCGCTGTCTCGGGTTTTCCGAGCACGCGGACACGATGCACGAGGCCACCGGCGTCTGCGGCGACAAGATCAGGGCGCTCGGGGACAAGGTGCGGGACGAGGCAGCCGAGGCGCACGGCCTGTTCGCCGATCTCGCAGGCAAGCTCAAGGAGGCCGAAGACCATCTGGGCAACGCGGAGTCCCGGGCCGAGGGCGAGCTGAGCAGCCTGCGCTCGCGGATCAGCGAGGTCGAGTCGAGAGTGGCCGGGTTGGTGACTGCGATCAAGTCCGCGACGAGCGAACTGCACGAAGGCCAGACCAGCGTCGCGCACGATCTGGAGAGTCACCAGCACGAGATCGACGAGCGTTTCAACAACAGCTCGCAGAAGATGCAAGCCCTCGAAGAAGACATCGGCCATCGGCTAGAGACCGTGCACGACGCGCTCTCCGCACTGCAGCACGCCGTGGACGAGGCCCAGAACAGTCTCCACAGCACGACGGCGCAGTTCTTCGCGAGGCTCGAGCACTTCACCACCGATGCCCACGATCAGGTGCAGACCTGCATCGACGCGCTGCAGCATCACGTGAATGCGGCGGCACAGGCCCTCGACGCGGCCAGCGATGAGATCCTCACGAAACACAACGACGTGATGGACGCCCTGCGCGACGAGTTCCACACCAAAGCCCCGCAGGAGGCAGAGACGGCCTACGCGCAGGTGAAGGAGGCCGTCGAGCAGTTGGTCGGGCTCTGCAATCAGAAGGAAGGCGCGTTGGCGCAAGCAGCCACCCAGATCTCGGAAAAGGTCCGGGAGGTGGTGGCTCTTGCTGAGCAACTGGAGCCGCCTTTGGCCGAGGCCTCGCGCCTCAGGTAGCCCGGGAGAGGAGCAACGATGGCCGACGCGACACTCGACGAAGGGCTACAAAACCTCCAGAATTTCTGCGGCCTGCTGGCCAACGTGAACACGCAGCTCACGTCTCTGGCCGAGGCGTTCGATGCCTTTGCCACTCACGTGGGCACTCTCGAGGACGCTGCCGAGGAGCGCTGGAACCACCTCCAGGAAGACCTCAGGGCGCTGGCGCACCTGGCCGATTCGGGCGCGGACGAAATCGCAGGGGAGATCGCGACGCTCTCCGAAGCAGCGCACGACCTGTCGGGGGGCCGGCTGAGCGCGGCCGAGCACGACCTGGAAAGGGCCGAGAATGGCCTGCGAGATCACCTGCACGAGGCGCGCGACACGCTCCGCCAGCATTTCGATGCTGTCGAGGACAGAGGCTATGCCGCGGCCAAGACGCAGGTCGACGCGAGCGCCGACGCGATCGAGCACGTGCATAGCCAATTCGACCAGCACGTCACCGACGCGGACCACGGGTTCGAGACCATCCAGGGGCACATCACCAGCGCCGAGACCGACTTGAACCACGCGGTGAGCGAGGCCGATTCTGCGATCGACGCTGCTGAAGGCAAGATCCACGAAGCCGCAGCCAAGGTTGCGGAGGGGGATGCGGAGGTGCAGCACGCTGCCGCAGAGGAAGTGGGACAAGTGACCCCGCACTACGACGAGCTGGCCTCGCATGCCGCGACAGCAGCCGAGGCGCTGCACGAGGTCGTGTCCGGCCTCAGCCAAGACGTGGTCCACACCCTGAGCAGCGACCTCAAGGAAATAGTCGAGGAAAGCGTGCAGGCCAGCGCCATCCAGCCGTGCGAGCAATGGGAGGCTGAGCTGAACGCGCTCGAAGGTGTGTTCAAGGAAGGCGAGGCAGAGACAAAAGAGCTGCCGCGCCTGGTCGACGATCTCGAGGTCTCGAAGCGCAAGGCTGTCGAGCTGGAAGAAGCCCTGAGCCAGATGGCGTAGCGAGGAAGAACCATGTCATCTCTACAGGAAACGCTAGCAGCCCTGTCCACCTCCCTGCCGGAGCTGCCGGAAAAGCTGAAGGACCTGGTCACAGAAGAGAAGGGCGTCGACAAGGCCGCGGTGGATCTCATCAACACCGTGGCCAGGAGGCGCGGCGAGGCTGCCGAGATGCTGGCGAACCTGCAGCACGCGCTCAGCGACATCAAGACCCACGCGGATCAGGACGAGGCCCAGCTTAGAGCAGGCGGCGACGCCATCGATCACGCGGCGGACCAAGTCGCGAGCGACGTGGACACGCAGGGCCACGAGATCGAGACACAGGTGCGCACGACCGACACTGCGATGGACGCGCTCGCCCAGGCCCTCGTCGAGGCTGGCCACGAGGCGCAGCAGGGCGAGCACGAGCTGCAGCAAGGCGTCGAGCGGCTGGGCCAGGTCCTGGCCGACGGCCAGAAGGAGGTGTCACACGCTGCGGACACCGTGGTCGCCGAGATGAAAGAGGTGGACACGGCCTTGGACGAGGCCAGGAGTGCTGTCACCGACGGAGCCGAGACCCTGGCCAACGCTCTGCACCAGTGCGTGGACCATGTTCACGAGCGGCTGCAGCACACGCTGAGCGCGTTCAACGCCCTGTGCAGCCACCTCGCCGGGGTTGTGCCCCAGCAAGAGGAGCATCTTCTGAGGCTGGTCGACCACATCGAGGGCACGGCACGGACCGCTCTGGATCACGACCTCAAGGAACCGGCGACAGCCGCTGCGTCGCAGCTCGCAAGCACGCTGGACGAATTGGCCCAGGCCCTGGGCCAGGCTGAGACCGAGTCGCGCGCGTACAAGGAAGCGCTCGAAGCGCGCGTGGGAGAGCTGCACCAGGCCATGCAGCCGCTGCCGCCAGCGGTCGTCAAGCTGAAGGAAGCGATTCAGACAGTCGGTCTTTCCTGGACGTAGGGAGCGGGGGAGTCGAACATGGCGGATCTCGAAGACGCAGGCGCACAGGCGCTCAGCCAGCTCAAGAGCCTCGAAGCGGCGATGGAGAAGACGCAGGCAGGCATGGATGACGTCGAGGACGAGGTGAACCGGCTCGCCGGCCAGCTCGAGACCGACTGGTCGTCCTTCGAACACGCCGCCGAGGCGCTCCTGGAAAAGGCGCGTTCGGTCCAGCACGCGCTGGACGCGGCCGAGCAGCAGACGAGCGCGTCGCTGAACGAGCTGCAGGAGAGCATTGCCAGGGGCTATCAGGAAGTGGCCGAGGACGCGCAGGCTGCGGCGAGCGAGATCGGCGGTCTGGAGCAGGAGTTCCACGCAGCAGCGCCGGACGTCACCTCTCACGGCGAGGCCATTGCCAGCCAGTCCAAGGCCCTGGCTCAGCACGCG
>PMCG01000231.1 GCA_003155335.1 Acidobacteriota bacterium | reverse complement strand
AGGTGGCCGCCGTGCGGCAGGGCCATGCCCATGATCGTCTCGCCCGGCGCGCACAGCGCCAGAAGCACCGCGAGGTTGGCTGGCGAGCCGGAGTACGGCTGCACGTTGGCGTGATCCACGCCGAACAAACGCTTGGCGCGCTCGATTGCCAGTGTCTCGATCGGATCGACGAACTGCTGGCCCTCGTAGTAACGCTTGCCGGGATAGCCTTCGGAGTACTTGTTCGTCAGCACCGTGCCGGACGCTTCCAGCACGGCGGTCGAGACGTAGTTCTCGGAGGGGATGAGCCGGATCTTCTCCGCCTGCCGCTTCTCCTCGCCGACACACAGCGCGTGAATCTCAGGATCTGTCTGCTTCAAAGCATCGAGCGACATAGGCCGGCTAGATTATCACGAACGTGGTTCTGTCAGGCTTGCGGGCGATTCATAGATCGCCCCTCGCCGGCGGGCGACCCGGCGCCGCACTGGCCCGCCGGGAGTGTTTGGAGCTAATGGACCCACCGTGACAGGATAGGAACTCGCTGTACGCGCGCGTGGGGGGCGAGTGACCTGTGGCGCGTTCGGGAGAACGGAGCGAACAGCCAATGACGAGCAGCGTGAGTACCGCGGTCGAGCGTTTCAAGAGCGGCTGTGCCTGCTCGCAGGCGGTGTTCGGCACCTACAGCCCGAGATACGGCCTGGACGAGAACCAGGCGATGCGCATCGCCGCAGGCTTCGCAGGCGGGATGCGCATGGCTGGGACTTGCGGCGCTGTCAGCGGTGCCCTGATGGTGCTCGGTCTCGCGCACTGCACTGACGCGTGTCGCACGGTGGAAGACCGCAAGGCAGCGTACGCCGCGGTCCTGGCGTTCTTCGAGAAGTTCAAGGAACGGCACGGGTCCCTGGTCTGCCGCGAGCTGCTCGGCTGCGACGTCAGCACTGTCGAGGGCCACAAGATGGCGGTCGACCGAGGGCTGTTCCGCAGCAAGTGCGTCGAGCTGGTGCAGAACGCGGCGCTCATCCTCGAAGAGATGTTGCCGAGCTCGTAGCAGCGAAGGGAGCCAGACATGAGACCAGTACATGCGCTATTCCTCGTCGCCTTACTGCTCTGCCCCGCTTGCGGTGGCAATACAGTTACTTCACCCAGCACGCCCACGCCGACGCCCACGCCGATGCCCACGCCGACGCCTACACCGACCCCCACGCCGATCCCGACGCCCTTCACTGGCCACTGGGTCGGCACGTATGCCGACACTCCGGCCAGCGGCGGCGATGCCGGCGCGTTCGGTGTGACCCTCGCGCAGTCGGATTCGTCCGTGACGGGCACTTGGGACCATAAGAGCACGTCTACCGGCCAGACCGACGACGGGAGCTTGACCGGTACCGCGTCCGGCGATTCGCTGGTGGCCACACTCGCACCCAACGACCCTCAGGGCTGCTCGTTCACGCTCACGGTCAGCCTCTCGGACTCCACGCATTTCGCTGGCCACTACACGTCACTCCATTGCAGCAGCGCGATCATCGGCAGTGTCACCGCTGCGCGACAGCCTTAGACTGATGTGGCCGCACCCGCGCAGGCCGCTCTCGTAGGCGGCGACGTGATAGCATGGCGCCCCTGGATTGACGATGACTCAAGCACCTCCCGACGTGACGCCCGAGATCGTCAATGGCGATCTGACTGAAAGTCAGCTGGCCATGTACCTGCGCGCCGGCGAAGTCGCGGTGGACACCGAGACGCTGGGGCTCAATCCGTTGCGCGATCGACTGTGCGTCGTGCAACTGTGCGATCGCGCCGGACACGCGACGATGGTGCAGATCCAGCGCGAGGATTTGGCGCGGCCGCTACCACGCGCCCCGCACCTCGTGCGGCTGCTCGAAGACCCGGGCGTACTCAAGGTGCTGCACTTCGCGCGTTTCGATACAGCGACGCTCAGGCATCACCTCGGCGTGCGTCTGGCGCCGCTCTACTGCACGCGCACGGCCAGCAAGCTGGCGCGCACGTACACGGATCGCCATGGCCTGAAGGACTGCGTGCAGGAGCTGCTCGGGATCGAGCTGGACAAAGCCTCTCAGCGCACCGATTGGGCCAGCCCCGATCTCAAGCCGGAGCAGGTACGCTACGCCATTGCAGACGTGACTCTGCTGCTGCCGCTGATGGACCGGCTGGAGGCGATGCTGAAGCGCGAGGGACGCTCGACGTTGGCCCGCGAGTGTTTCAAGGCCATTCCGCTCATGGCCGAGCTCGACCTGCTCGGCTTTGCCGGCCTCTTCGAGCACTGACGCGCGAGTAGAGGCGCACGGCCGTGCGCCCCTACTGCAGATCCACGATCACGACCATTCACCTCGACTGCTGCTATGCTCGTTCCATGGCTGAGACACGTGAGCCGGCAATCAAGGTGATCCTGTTGCCGAAGGACGCCAATTCGCTGGGCACCATCTTCGGTGGCGCGATCCTCTCGCATGTCGATCTCGCTGCGACCGTCGAGGCGCGTCGGACCGCCCAGTTGCGTTTCGTGACGCGCGCGATGAACGCGGTCGAGTTCCGCCAGCCTGTCTACGTCGGCGACATCGTGAGCTTCTTCGCCGAGACGATACGCGTCGGGCGCTCGTCGATCACGGTGCGCGTGGTGGTCGAGGCTGACCGCTTTTGCCAGGGAAGTGAGCAGCGCGTGCGCGTCACCGAGGCCGAGGTCGTGCTGGTGGCTGTGGACGAGCACGGCGCGAAGAGAGCGATTCGCGAAGCCTGAGGCCGGGGCGCGGCCCTTGACGTGGCCGCGGCGGCAGCCCACACTGGTTGGCAGCTACACGGGAGCATGCCGCCACTCTTCTGGTTGGACGTCTCGGCCTTGCTGGTCGCCGCTGTGGTGTTGGCGGCGCTGGTGCTGCTCGTCGTGGGCGCTGGCCTAGCGACGAGGCTCAGTCGCCTGTTTCTTGTCTTCATCTCGGTCGAGATCTTCTGGCTCGTTTCCTCGTTGCTGCTGCGCTTGTCGGCATGGCTACCGCTGCCGGACCCCATGCTGTATGGCCACTTGGTCGGTCTCTCGCTGATCCTGATGGCGCCCAGCTTGCTGGCGTTCGCGGCGGAGTATGTGGGCCGTCGCGGGCGCTGGACGAGTTCGGCCATCTGGTCCGGGATCGTCCTCGCGGCGATTGCGTTGATTCCGTTCTCCAGGCGTCAGCTACTGACGCGACCGCGTCTGCTGGCGAACGGTACAACGGTCGTCGACGTCACCTGGCAGGGCGTGGCGATCGCCATCGTGCTGTGCGTGTACTTTGTCTGGGCCATGGTCCTCTATTGGCAAGCCCGTCGACGCACCGGCGAGACGTACCTGGCCTGGAGTGTCGCGGTGCTATTGGCTGGCTTCGTCCTTGGCTCTGTGATCAACGTGCCCATTCCAGTGACGTCAGTGACCCAGACGCTCAGCGTCGTGTTGTTGGGGTTCGGCGTGGTCAGCCGCCAGCTCTTCAACCCGCTGCGCGAGCGCACGGCCGCTCTGAGTCGCGAGATTGCAGAACGCACGCGCACCGAAGTCGCCTTGCGGGCGAGCGAGCAGCGCTTTCGAACGATATTCGACTCGGCCAACGACGGCATCGCGGTGTTCGATCTCGCCACGGGACGCATCCTCGACGTCAATCGACGCACGTGTGAGATGTTCGGGCGCACGCGCGAGGAGATCTGTGGCTCACTCGGCGCAAATCTGAGCGCTGGTGAGACACCGTTCACTCAGGCAGAAGGACTGGCCCGGGCGCTAGCGGGGGAGCAGGAGACGTTCGAGTGGCTGGCCCGGGATCGCGCGGGACGGCACTTCTGGCTCGAGGTGAGCACGCGCCGCGCGATGATCGACGGCGGCGAGCGCATGCTGGTGGTGGCGCGCGACGTCACCGAGAGACGCGAGGCGGCTGAGCAGCAACGACAGCTGCAGGCCCGCGTCTTTCACTCCCAGAAGCTCGAGAGCTTGGGAGTCTTGGCAGGCGGCATCGCGCACGATTTCAACAACCTGTTGTGCGGCATGTTGGGCTTTGCCGAGATCGCGCAGACCGAGGCGCCGCAGGGTTCGCGCCTGGCCAGCCGCCTGCAGCGCGTGCAGGATGCGGCCATACGGGCCGCTAACCTGTGTCGCCAGCTACTGGCCTATGCTGGCCGCGGACGCGTGAGCACCGAAGCGGTCAACCTCTCGGCGCTCGTGAGCGAGATGGTCGATCTGGCCCGGGCAGCGATCACCAACAAGGCGGACCTGAGGCTCGATCTCGCCAGCGGGCTGCCGTTCGTCGAAGGCGATCCCGCGCAATTGACGCAAGTCGTGCTCAATCTCGTCATCAATGCCTCAGAGGCATTGCGCGACGGGCGGGGCGCCATTGTCGTCTCCACCGGGATCCGACAGTGCGATCGGCGGATGTTGGTCAGTCCTTACCAGCACGACGAGCTGCCGGAGGGGGAATACGTCTGCTTGCGCGTCGCTGACACAGGCGTTGGCATGAGCGAGGAGACCAAGGCGCGCCTGTTCGATCCCTTCTTCACGACCAAGTTCGCCGGCCGCGGCCTCGGACTCTCGGCCGTAGTGGGGATCGTGCGTAAGCACGGCGGCGCCATCCAAGTGGAGAGCCGCGAAGGCAGCGGGAGCGCGTTCACCGTTCTGTTCCCGGCCGCTACCGCCGTGGTCGCGGCAAGAGTGGAGGAGTCTCCGACGCGTCCGAGCTGGCGTGGCTCGGGGACCATCCTTGTGGTCGACGATGAGCCGGCGGCGCGCGAGAGCGCGCACGTGATGTTGGAGGAGCTGGGGTTCGATGTGCTCGAGGCCACGGATGGCCTAGCTGGAGTCGAGCTCTTCCGCGCACGCGCAGACTCGATTACAGCAGTATTGCTGGACTTGACCATGCCGAGAATGGGCGGCGCGCAGGCCCTGGCTGCCATGCGCAGCATTCGTCCTGAGGTGCGTGTCGTGCTCATGAGCGGCTACAGCGAGGCGGACGTGGGCGTCCGTGGCGGCGCGCCGGCTCCGAACGGGTTCCTCGAGAAGCCATTTCGTTGGAGCGAGCTCGCAGAGACGCTACGGCGGGCTCTCGCGTAGGCCGCGGCCGATTCTGCCCCAGACAAGACGACTGCCGCGTCATGCGGCCAGTGCCGCTCGATGCCTCCTTGCCGGCCTTGCCCAGCGCGGATAGATTGGGTGTTGGGATGATGCTCTGAGGATCGATCGGCATGAAGAAGAACTCGCTCCTGTTGCTGTCGTTGGCCTGTCTGACTTGGGTTGCGCGCGTGTCGGCCGAGCCGCCGTCGCCGCTAGACGCCGCGCAGCGGCGCGTGGCTTTGGAGAAGCTGCGCGTGGTCGGGCGGGCGCTCTACGTGGGCGCGCACCCTGACGACGAGAACACGGCGCTTCTGGCCTACCTCGCCAGCGAGCGCAAGGTGGGCGTGGCCTATCTCTCGCTCACGCGCGGCGACGGCGGACAGAACCTGATCGGCACGGAGCAGGGCGACGCGCTCGGCGTGATCCGCACGGAAGAGCTACTCGCGGCTCGTGCCATCGACGGAGCTGAGCAGCTCTTCACGCGCGCCATCGACTTCGGCTTCTCAAAGACAGCGGCCGAGACGCTGCGCCTGTGGGACCGCGAAAAGGTCCTGGCAGACGTGGTCTGGGCGATCCGCTCCTTCCGGCCGGACGTGGTCATCACGCGCTTCCCGGAGAACGGCGACGGCGGACATGGTCATCACACCGCGTCGGCCATTCTCGCGCACGAGGCATTCGTGGCCGCAGGGGATCCGACGCGCTTTCCCGAGCAGTTGAGCCGCGTCGCGGCCTGGCAGCCCAAGCGCCTGGTCTGGAACACCTGGCGCCCGCAAGGGGAAGCGCGTGCAGCAGGCACACCACCTGTCGTGAGCGTCGACCTCGGCGCGTACAACGCGGTGCTTGGCCGCTCTTACACGGAAATCGCGGCGCGGAGCCGCAGCATGCACAAGAGCCAGGGCGTCGGAGCATCGGCGCGGCGCGGACCGAACGTCAACTACTTCGAGCATGTCGCTGGCGAAGCGGCCACGCAGGATCTCTTCGACGGCGTGGATCTTACGTGGCGGCGCGTGTTCGGTGGGGAGCGCGTCGACACGCTGCTGGCGCAGGCCCTGGCCGTGTCGAGTGACGATGAGCCGGAGGCGTCGATGCCGCAGCTCTTGGCTGCGCTGGCCGCGCTGGACGCGCTGCCGGCCGATCCTTTGCTCGCTGGAAAGCGCGAAGAGATCCTGGCCGCGATTCGCAGCGCGGCTGGGCTGTGGTTCGAAGCGATCGTTCCCGAGGAGCGCGTGACGCCGGGCAGCACGCAGAAGATCAGCGTCACAGCGGTGAATCGTTCGAACGTGCCTTTGACGCTGGCGCGCGTCGAGGTGTCGCACGCAGAACCGAAGGTCCTGGACGCGCCGCTGGCCAACAACGTGCCGGTCGCGCAGGAGGTCGAGTCTGCGTTGCCGCGCGATCTGGCGCCGAGTCAGCCGTACTGGCTGGACGAACCTCCGGCGCACGACACCTATGTCGTCACTCACGCGCGCCTGATCGGCCGCCCGCGCGATCCGGCGCCACTGTGGGCGCGCTTCGTTCTGCGCGCAGGCTCGCAGGAGCTGACCTATACCGTGCCGGCCGAGTATCGCTTCACCGATGCGCTGGAGGGCGACGTCTACCGCGCAGCCGTGGTCGTCCCGGCGGCGACGGTCGACCTGGGAGAGCCGCCGCTGGTGTTCTCGAGCTCTTCGCCGCGCGTGCTGAAGCTGCGCGTGCGCAGTCACGGCGCTGGGGTCAAGGGCGCGCTCCGACTGATCGTGCCGGCGGGCTGGCGCATCGCGCCGGAGCGAGTGGAGTACGCCTTCACAGGTCAGGACGAAGAGGCCGTGTTCGAGCTCACCGTCACGCCGCCATCCGCGACCGGAACAGGCACGCTCGACGTGTTGCTCGACGACGGGCAACCGGCGCGATCGCTCGCCGTGATCAATCACTCGCACATTCCACAGCGGACCCTGTTGCCGCGCGCGCGGTTGACCCTGGTGCGCGTGGATCTGGCGCGGCCGGTGCGACAGGTCGGATACGTGATGGGCGCCGGCGACGAGATCCCCGGCATCCTGCGCCAGCTCGGCATGAACGTGACCTTGTTGGACGACGAGGCACTCGCCACGCGCGACCTTGCGACCTTCGAGGCCATTGTCATGGGCGTGCGCGCCTACAACACGCGCGCCGGGCTGCGCGCGACGCAGACGCGGCTGCTGCGCTACGTCGAGTCCGGCGGGACCTTGGTGGTGCAGTACAACACGGACCGGGGCCTTGTCGCGGAGCAGCTCGGGCCGTTCGAGCTCAAGCTCTCGCGGGACCGCGTGACGGAGGAAGACGCCGCGGTGCGGGTGCTCGATGCAACGCACCCGCTGTTGTGTTTCCCGCACCGCATCGAGTCTCGCGATTTCGACGGCTGGCTTCAGGAGCGCGGTCTGTACTTCGCCGGCTCGTGGGACGGCCGCTACACGCCGCTCTTGGCGATGCACGACGAGAACGAGCCGGATCGCACGGGCGGCTTGCTCGTCGCGCGCTACGGCAAAGGGACTTACATCTACACGGGCCTGGCCTTCTTCCGGCAGTTGCCTGCCGGCGTGCCCGGAGCGCTGCGTCTGTTCGTCAATCTGTTGGCCGGAGGTCGGCGTGGATGAGCGGGCCGAGGCGCGGCAGACCGGCGATGAGGCGCCGCCCTTCGGCCATAGCTGGGCGCTGCTGTACGCGATCGTGATCGCGAATCTCGCCTTCTGGATCGCGGTCTTCGCCGTCTTCACGCGGGCCTTTCGTTGAGCGCGCTCGACTGGGCGGTCCTGGCCGGCGCGCTGGTCTTCTTCGTCCTCTACGGCGTCGCGCGTGGCGGGCGACACAAGAGCGTGGAGGGCTATCTGCTCGCGGGCAAGCAGATGCGCTGGGGCACGATCACGCTCTCGATCATGGCGACCCAGGCCAGCGCGATCACGTTTCTCTCAACGCCCGGGCAGGCGTATGCCGACGGCATGCGCTTTGTCCAGTTCTACCTCGGCTTGCCGCTGGCGATGATCGTGCTCTCGATCACCGCCGTGCCGCTCTACCAGCGGCTCAAGGTCTACACGGCCTACGAATACCTGGAGCGGCGCTTCGACGCCAAGACGCGCACCCTGGCAGCGTCGCTGTTTCTCTTGCAGCGCGGGCTCGCGGTCGGTCTGACGATCTATGCGCCGTCCCTGATCCTCTCGGTGATCCTCGGCTGGGACGTGCGGTACGTGACTGTACTGATCGGGACGCTGGTCGTGATCTACACGACGACCGGCGGCACGCGGGCGGTGAGCCGCACCCAGGCGCTGCAGATGCTGGTGATCTGGCTCGGGATGGGCGTCGCCTTCGCGACACTCGTCGCCTCGCTGCCGTCAGACGTGTCCTTCACTGAGGCCGTGCGACTGGCCGGGGACGGCGGACGTCTGAACGCTATCGACACTCACTTCGATCTCACGAACCGGTACAACCTCTGGTCCGGATTGATCGGTGGCATGTTCCTGGCCCTCTCCTACTTCGGCACTGACCAGTCGCAGGTGCAGCGCTATTTGTCCGGACGCTCGATTGCCGAGAGCCGNNTTATTGGTGCCATGGTCTTCGCGTTCTACCAGCTCGTGGCGCCGCCGCTGTTCTTCAACCCGGTCGAGACGGCGCGCGTCCGTGCGTCGGCGAACGGCGGGCGTTTCGCCGCGGTCGAGACCGCGCACGCCCGGGCAGCAGGGGAGCAGGCCGCGCTCGCTCGCTCGCTCGTCGAGGCGCGTCGCAGCGGCGATGTCGTCGCCGAGGTGGCCGCGCGGCAGTCGCTCGATCAGGCGCGCAGCGAAACGGCTCGGCTGCGCCAGCAGGGCATCGACCTGATCGCCGCGAGTCGGCCGGGGGCGCCGACGAGCGACACGAACTACGTCTTCCTCTGGTTCGTCGTGCATCGCCTGCCGGTGGGCGTCGTCGGCCTGGTCCTGGCAGCGGTCTTCGCGGCGTCGATGTCGTCGAGCTCGGCCGAGCTCAACGCCCTGGCCGCGACAACGATCGTCGACGTGTACCGACGCTTCGTCAGGCCCGTGGCCGACGACCGNNGCGGCGTTCTACATGCGCCGCGCCACAGGCAAGGCCGTCTTCATTGGCGCTATCGTGGCCGAGGCCACGGTGATCGGCTGTTTTACGCTCACGCGGATCTCGTTCCTCTGGTACAACGTCGTGGGCTGCGCCGTGGTCGTCCTTGTCGCGTGGGCATTGAGCGGCAGCAAGGACGGGTCGTAACCGCAGATTGGCAGCGTGTGACTTTTGGAATAACTGCCTCCCTCACGCCAAGAAAGTGCCGCGATCCACCCTGATCAGCGGTAATCTACAAAGAGTCCCGCGCGCAGCGCGCGGCTTGGACCGGAATGACTGCGCTCTGGACAAAAGAAACGACCCTGCTGAAGGCCTTCGAGCTGGCGCAGCGCCTGTGTCCGGAACGCTCTACGGCGCTGGCGGTGACCCGGCGGGCCTGGGCCGTTGTCGATGTCGCTGTGGCTGTGCAGGACAAGCGTCTGTACTATCGCCCGCGACGGCGGCACGGAGGTCGCGAGCTGTCTCGCACCAAGGTCTTCCTGTGTGAGGCGCACCTCCTGCAGCGTCTGGTCTGTGCCGAGGCTGAAGCGACGGCGACTGTCGACAGCCAGGCGGGCTTCACGGCGATTTTCCTCGCGGCCGTGGTTCGCCGCGCGCTCGAGCGCAACTCGTTCTATGCCGCGTTGGCCGTGACCCGCGTGCTCCACGACTACCGCACGCGCGAGGGCATGCGGCTCTACGCGGACCTGGTGCACGACGGAGCGCGTGTGCGCTCTGAGGACTACTGGCGATCGCGAAAGAGCCAGCTCATGTCGGAGTTGCGGCAACTCTACGGCGAGCGGGTGGAGCTGCGCTACGGTATGCGCGGAGAGGAGCGCTTCGTCGTGGTCGAGGACGTCGAGCCTCTCGTGCCGCTGGTAGAGGAGACGCTGGCGGCGCTCACACCCTGGGGCACGCCTTGCGTGGTCCCAGAGAAGTCCGATTCGTTCCGCGACGGCATCTCGCCATTGGCATGGTCGGGAGATGCTGGCGAGGATAGGCGGGAGGTCGAACGCATGCACGCTCTGGTGCATCCTCTATGTTTCCAGCGCCTGACCTGCGCGGCGGGTCTCGACGCGCCTGCAGCGCGCCTGGCGATTCCCCGGCTGCTGTGCTCGAAGGGTGACGACGGCGAGGTCGGACGACCCGCGCCCTTGCCACTTGAAGAGCACGAGCAGGCAGCGCTGTTCGCCGAGATGGAGGGCCGTTCCCGCCGCCGCCGTGAGGCGCCCAACGTGTGCCTTTCGGTGCTGGTCGATGGCATCGAGCAGGGTCGCATCGAGCCAGAGCGTCACGCTGCCTGCCGCATCGCTGTCGGGTCCGACGCCACGCGCGTGGAAGTCGTCACGTCGGACCTTCAGGGAAGCGAACCGCTGCTGCTGGCATGGTTGCCGCTCGAACGCGCGGGCGCCACCGATGGTTTCCGGCCGCTGCGACGCACACTGACGCTCGAAGGCGGCCAGCGACTCACGTTTGTGATCACGCCCGAGCCTGTCGAAGAAGCGAGCGGGCTTCCGACAGCCGAGGTCCTCGTGCGGTATCAGGAGACAGCCATCGCGCGGCGGGTTGCGCTCGCGCTGCGCCGCGTGCGGATCCGGACACACGCGTGGGCCCGGTGGCCCGCCAGTCGGCCTGTCCTTGTCTCTTTGGCTGTCTTTGGCCTGGCAGTGATGGTCTTCCGCGCGGTTCCGTGGCCTTCGTCGAACTCCATGCCGGCGGTTCTGCCGTCGCCCTCCGACCTACCGCCTGCGCAGCCGCTGTCGTCGCCGCAACCAAATGCGCTGCCTATCGCGCGAGACCGGCGCCCGTCGGATGACGGCGCAACGCGCTCACTCACCCCTCGCCCCACCGGCGTGGGCCTGGCGAAGGTCCACGTTCTCTGGCTGAACGTTGCGGCGGCCACGCCGGCAGACAGCGCGGTCGCTCAGCGGATTGAAGATCAGCTCACGGCGTCTGGCCTTGTTCTGAGCAGGCGTCCTGAGGAGGCCGACGCGGCGCTGGAGATCGAGCTTCTTCAGGCACCCGTCGCTGAGGACGCAGGCGACGCCAAGGTTCACTGGCGCCTGCGCGTCGTCAATGCGGCCGGCACGGTTCTTTGGCCCGCTTCGGGTGCGCCTCGGGACTATCGCGGCCGGCTGAGTCTGACAGTCTCCCAGATGGCCCGGGACCTGACTACGGCGTTGGCGACGGCGCAGGCGTCACGGACGCGTCGCTCGGATCGCCCGTGAGAACGAAGCCCGCCCAGTAGTAGGGTGCCGACCATTGACCGCTGGCCCGCATCTTCATCTGGGTCTCTCTCAATGCTGCAGCCGGACTCAAGTGCCGCTGTCCGAGCATCGCGCGGTACAGCCGGGCCATGAATACTGCCGTGGCGCGATCGTCGACGTCCCACAGGCTGACGAGCACGCGCCGTGCGCCTGCACGCAAGAAGCTGTGGGCGAGGCCCAACGTGCCCTCGCCGCGCACCTGCTTGCCGAGGCCGGTGCTGCAGCCGCTCAGCGTCACCAGCTCCGCGTTCAGGTGCAACTGGGACGCGTCCTCAGCCCTGAGAAAGCCGTCCTGCTCGCGCCCGTCGCGGTCGATGAGCGACAGGACGACGCTCGACAAATCGGGTGTGGCCTCGTCCACGACAGCGTGCGTCGCGAAGTGGACGAAGCGGTAGGAAGCCAGCTCCGGGCTCAGCGCCGTGTTGCGGTTGGCGTCGAATCCCAGGGCGACGTAGCTCTGATCTCGCGGGACGAGCGAAGTCAGGGCGCGCGCTTCCTCTTGCGTGTGGGGCAGGCGCGGGATGTGGCCGTTGGCAGCCAGGCCGGAGAGCTCCAAGGAGCGCGTCAGCTCCTGGCGCCAGTCATTCTCGATTCCCTGCGCTGACGCGAGGACGCGCGCGCCGACGCGGGGATCGTGGCAATCGAACACCGGATCGGCGAATACGGCGAGGGTCTTTGCCATGAGTGGCGGTGTTCGAAGGCGCCAATAGTCGAGCGCCGCTGCCGACGGCACGTACTGCACTTCATGACGCTCCAGCAGTGGTTCCGAGGCCCGCTTGCCGTTGGCACGCGCTGTCTCCGGCGCTGGAAGCGCGGCAAACGCCACTTGGTGCAGGCTGTCGTCGGCCACGATGAACAGACGACGGCTTCCCAGTTCCGTGGCCACCGGACGCAGGAGCATCTCACTCAGCTTGCGACCGGCCTCTGCCACTTCGGCGTCGGCCTGCGCGAGACGGCTGCGCCGGCGTTCTGGAGTCTCGAAACGCGGGTGGCTGTTGCGNNGAGCGCTTCGTGAAATCGCCGCACTTCAGCGTCGATGGTTGAGCGTGGCGACAGTTCGCGGGTGACGATGGAGTCGCGGGACACGGCCCAGACGAAGCTGCGCCGTTCGCCGAAGGCATACACCAGCAGCAAGCTGCGCTCATCCAGGATGCGTCGCTGCAACTCCGGCAGCGGCACACCGCGCGTCAACGCTGCTGTATCGGTGGGCACCGCTTCGTTCGCGCGGCCCTGCATCTCCTGGAGCTGATCGAGGAGGCTCTCC
>PMCG01000244.1:1611-5311 GCA_003155335.1 Acidobacteriota bacterium | reverse complement strand
TCCTGCGGCACCTGTGGCCGACGCTCACGGACGCGACAGATGCCTGGGCGCTCGTGCGCCACAACCTCGGCTTCAAGGTACCGCGGCCGATCTTCGGCAAGTTCTCGTACGCGGAGAAGGCCGAGTACTGGGCCTTTGTCTGGGGTTCGGCAGTGATGGCCGCCACCGGATTCCTACTGTGGTTCAACACCTGGTCCTTGACCTACCTGCCGAAGTGGGCCAGCGACGCTGCCACTGCGGTCCACTTCTACGAGGCTGTGCTGGCATCGCTCTCGATCCTCGTCTGGCATTTCTACTTCGTGATCTTCGACCCGGACGTCTATCCGATGGAGCGCTCATGGATCACGGGCAAGACCTCTGCCGATCACTTGAGGCACACGCGGCCGGCCTACTTCCGCGCGCTCAGCGCTGCGAGTGAGGAGCCCGAGAACGTCGAGCCGCCCGCCCAGCCGCCTGCTCCGTCTGAGCCGGGCAGCGAAGAGACCTGAGTCGGCTGCCGCGAGGCAAGCGCATGCGGACACGCATCGGGACGCAACTCATCGTCGGCGCCGGCGCCGTGTCGGCCTTGACCGTGGGCGCGCTGTCGCTGTGGCTGCTGCGCACCCACCGCACGGCCCTGCTGGCAGAGCTCCAGCGCAGCGCCGATCAACTCTCCGAGACGATCAAGAGCGCGACGCTGCACGACATGCTCGAGAACCGGCGCGACAACATCGACCGTCAAGTCGACACGATCGGCCGTCAGCAGGGCATCGTGGCCGTGCGCATATATAACAAGGAAGGGCGGATCGTCTTCTCCTCAGTCAAAGGCGAAAAAGGCCAGGCTGTCGACAAGCGCGCCGAGGCCTGCTACGCCTGCCACGCCGAGGGTCGCCCGCTCACGCGCCTGCCGATCCCGGAGCGCGCTCGAGTCTTTCGTGCGAGCGACGGCCAGGCTGTGCTTGGCATCATCAATCCCATCCACAATCAGGCGAGCTGCGTCAGCGCGGAGTGTCACGCGCACCGAGCGGAGGACACCGTGCTCGGCATCCTCGACCTCAGCATGTCCCTCACCGAGGTGGACCGAGGCATCGCCCTCAGTCAGCGCCGCATTGCCCTGGCCGCGCTGCTGACCGTTGGTCTGAGTGGGCTGATTCTGTGGTGGCTCAATCGTCGCCTCGTGGTCCGGCCTGTTGCGGTCCTAGCAGCAGCGACACGGCGCGTGGCTGACGGAGACCTCACGACGCGCATCCCGGTCAGCTCCGGTGACGAGCTGGGCGCCCTGGCGCGTGCGTTCAACGAGATGACCGGCCGCCTGGCCGAGGACCAGCGACAGTTGACGCAGGCAGAGAAGCTCGCGTCGGTCGGCCGGCTGGCAGCGGGCGTGGCGCACGAGATCAACAACCCACTCACCGGCGTGCTGAGCTATTCGTCGCTGTTGCTCAAACGCGCCCAGAACGACCCGGACTTGCGCAGCGACCTCGAGGTGATCGTGCGCGAGACCAAGCGCTGCCGCGAGATCGTCAAGGGCCTGCTCAACTTCGCGCGACAGTCGCCGCCGCATCGCCAGCCGACGGATCTCAACGAGGTCGTGCGCCTCGCTGTCGCCATCGTCACGAACCAGCTCGCGCTGGACCGCGTGTCGCTCTCCCTCGATCTCGCCCTGGACCTGCCGCAGCTCGCAGCCGATGCCAATCAGCTCCAGCAAGTGGTGGTCAACCTACTCGTGAACGCGGCCGACGCAGTCGAGGCCAGCGGCACGATCCGCGTCCTCACGCGGCGTGCAGCCGGGCAGGACGCGATCGAGATCATCGTCGAAGACAGCGGCCGCGGCATCGCGGCAGAGCAATTGCCCCACATCTTCGAGCCATTCTTCTCCACGAAGGGGCCGCGCGGCACAGGCCTGGGCCTCGCGGTCAGTTGGGGCATCGTCCAAGGCCACGGAGGTACGATCCACGTCGTGAGTCGAATCGGAGAGGGCAGCCGCTTCACGGTGCGTCTGCCATTGGGCAAGCCAGACCAGAGAGCGAGCGGGACCCAGTGAACGAGTCGACCCAACGCGGCCCAGCCGCCCCTGTCGTCGTGATTACGGGTTACGCTACGTCTGCCAGCATCGACGAGGCCCTGGCGGCGGGAGGTGACAGGCGATGACGGCGCTGCTCGTGGTCGCGATGTTCGCAGGCTTCGTCCTGCTGGATCTGCTCGTGCGCCGCCTCGCCGCACGCCGCGCCCAGGCCCGCGCACGGCAAGAGCGCGCTGCCGTGCTCGAGACGCACGTGCGCCTCGACTTCACCCACGAAGCGCCCAGCCTGAAGCGCGTCGAGGTGCCTGAGCCCAAGGCGCGCATCCTGGCCGTAGACGACGAGCCTGTCGTGCTGGACAGCTTCCGCCGCATCCTGGTGCTGGCCGGCTACAGCGTCGATACCGTCGAGACCGGGCCCGAGGCCCTGGGCCTTGTCCAGCGGCGCGAATACGACTTCGTCTTCACCGACCTCAAGATGCCGCAGATGGACGGAGTGGAGGTCGTCAAGGCCGTGCACCACCTGCGTCCCGACGTCGACGTGGCGGTAATCACCGGCTATGCGACGATCGAGACCGCTGTCGAAACCATGCAGCAGGGCGCCGTCGACTACGTGCAGAAGCCGTTCACCGAGGACGAGCTGGCAGACTTCGTCAAGCGCCTGGTGATCAAGCGCGAGGCGCGCCTGGCTGCGTCGCGGCGCCCGCGCGTGCGCATCGTCAGTCCCGGGACAGCGAGCGAGCCTGTGGACAATCGCGAGTACGTCGTGCCCGGCGGCGTGTTCGTTTCCGAGGGCCACGTGTGGCTGCGCATCGAGCCCTCGGGCCAGGTGCGCCTGGGCATCGACGACTTNNTGGCGCGCGGCGACCAGCGCGCGCAGTTGAGCGCGCCAGTGACGGGCAAGGTTATCGACATCAACGGACGGGCCGAGCGTCACCCGGATATTGCCAGCAAGAGTCCCTATCAGGAGGGTTGGCTCGTGGCCGTCGAAGCAGAAGACCTCGCGGCAGACCTCGCGCGTCTGCGCATCGGGAAGCCTGTGGCCGCCTGGTACCAGGACGAGATCGAGCGGCTGCGACACGCGCAGGGCGCGACGGAGGCTGTTGAGGATTGGGCGCGCTTCGAGCGTCAGTTCCTCGGCACCACCGGCAATTCCCTCTGAGCCTTGTCCCCCATGCGCAAGATCGCAGCCAAGCCACGCGCACCGCGGTCCGCGGTCGCAGCGATCCTTGCCGAGCTGCGTCGCGTCGGCCGTCCTGCGCGGCGCAAGGTCGCCGAGTGGTACTTCCCCTCCGCGATGCGGACCTTCGGCGTGGCTGCCCCGGATCTGCGCCGCGTCACGCGCGCGTGGTCGCGCGAGCTGCGCCAGGCTTCGGCTCGGGAGGTGCTGCGGCTCGCGCAAGGCCTCGTGGCCGCACGCGTCACCGACGCACGGACAGCGGCGTACGAGATCCTGTCGCGACACGCGGCGGCTATGGCTGCACTCGACGCGCGCTCTGTCACCGCACTCGGCCGCGGCAACGACAACTGGGGCTCGGTCGACGCGTTCTCTGTACTCGTGGCAGGTGCGGCCTGGCGCCAAGGCCGCATTGACGACAGCGTGATCGCCCGTTGGGCGCGCTCCAAGGATCGCTGGCGGCGACGCACCGCGCTGGTCTCAACCGTGCCGCTCAACCTGCGTTCGCGCGGTGGAACCGGCGACCC
>PMCG01000244.1:1166-1594 GCA_003155335.1 Acidobacteriota bacterium | reverse complement strand
CGCACGCGCCTCGCACCGCGCGTTCTGCGCGAGGTCGGCAACAAGCTCCGCACCGGCCGAAAGAACCCCTGAGCCTCAGCCTCACTGCCCTTCACCCTCGGCTCACGGCCCGCCGTGACTGCTACGGTCTCGGCGCTCTTCTTTTGTGCGAACATGGTCGAGCGGACGCCTAGCGCGGCACCACTCAGTCGCGCAGGCTGTTCTCAAGGAGGATTGCGTGCTCAGGCCTCGACCGAGCCAATGCTCACAAACTCTCGCCTTGCTGGGGCTCGCTGTCGGCACTGTGGCGCACGCTGGCGCGGCGGCCACGAAACCGGCCGTGGCTGGTCTGCCACCGCTGGTGCAACTGACCGCCGAGCAAGATCACCAGCGGATCATGGATCTGCTGCACATCACCGCGCTTCGGCCCGGCGCTGACGGCAGCAACC
>PMCG01000244.1:0-1114 GCA_003155335.1 Acidobacteriota bacterium | reverse complement strand
GATAACGCGTCGTACCCACTCATCTCGGTTGACATCCAGATGACGCTGACGACGCCGGTCCACGCGACCGGTCCTGTGCCAGTCATCATGGAATTCGGCTTCGGCGGCGGTTTCGCAGGGCGCATGGCCCCGGTCCCAATGGCACGGCAGCCCAGCGAGCCCTCGTGGCAGCAGCAGGTCCTAGCCAAAGGCTGGGGCTACGCCATCCTCGTCCCGACCAGCGCGCAGGCCGACAATGGCGCTGGCCTGACGCAGGGCATCATTGGTCTGACGAACCGCGGCCAGCCGCGCAAGGTGGACGACTGGGGTGCGCTGCGCGCCTGGGCCTGGAGCGCCAGCCGCGGTCTCGACTATCTCGAGACTGATCGCGCGGTGGATGCCAAGCGCGTCGGGATTGAGGGCTTGTCGCGCTACGGCAAGGCCGCGCTCGTGGCAATGGCGTACGATCCGCGCTTTGCCATCGCGTTCGTCGGTTCCTCGGGCGAGGGTGGGGCCAAGCTCCATCGCCGCAACTTCGGCGAGCGGGTGGAAAACCTGGCCGGCAGCGGCGAGTACCATTGGATGGCCGGCAACTTCATCAAGTACGCCGGACCGCTGACCGCGAACGATCTGCCGATCGACTCTCACGAGCTGATCGCGCTCTGCGCGCCGAGGCCCGTGTTCATCAGCGCCGGCGCGCAACAGGGCGACGCATGGGCCGATGCCAAGGGCATGTTCCTGGCTGCGGCCAGCGCTGGACCTGTGTACCGCCTGCTCGGCAAGAAGGACATGGCTACGACGGAGTTTTCACCGATCGAGACGCCACTGATCGACGGCGACGTCGCATTCCGCCAGCACAGCGGCGGCCACACGAATGGCCCCAATTGGCCGACGTTCCTGGCCTTTGCCGAGCGCTACTTCGGGGGCGCGCCCGCAGCGGCAGCCGTCACGCGCCATGACGGTCCCCAGGTCGACCTTGACACGCACGCGCTCGCTGAATTCGAGCGGGATTGAGCCAAATGCCGGAGAGCGAGTTGAGGCAGGGACGCGAGCGGCTGCACCCGACGGTGCGCACGCTGGGCCTTGTCAGCCTGCTGAACGACCTGGCCAGCGAGATGATCTACCCGCTGCTGCC
>PMCG01000054.1 GCA_003155335.1 Acidobacteriota bacterium | reverse complement strand
GTCTGCGCGGTTGCCTATTTCTTGGCTCTCGTCTTCTTCGCGGCTTCTAGCTGCGACCGCTTTCTCTTGCCCTTGACGTAGCCTTCGGCGCGCGCGGGGCCTGAGTTCTTGTCGTCGGTCCAGCCCTGCGTTATTCCTGCGGCACTTCCCTTGCCTGCCAGGCCGCGCTCGTATCCCTCGGCCCTGGCATCGTCCGTATTCTTCGCCATGTGGCAGCGTAGCATATGGCTCGGACGCTCCGTACGATGGGGCCGGGGAATCGGGGGACGCTACGCTCAACTCGTCCGGAATAGGCCCGGTGTCCCTGGAACCCCCGCACCCGACTCGGGGCGCGAGGCTGCGCGCGGGATTGGTGCTCGCGTGGGCGTCGCCTTATACTCCCCGCGGGTCGAGCGAGCGAGGCGAGTGCATCTTCTTCTCTACAATCTCGGGCTGTTTGTCGCCTTTGTACTGGCGCTTCCGTACTTCGCCTATCGGCGCTTCGTGCGCGGGCGCGCCTACGCCGGCTGGAGGCCGCGCAGCGGGCGTTTGCCGCGCACCCTGAATCCAGCCGCCGCGCGCACGATCTGGATCCACGCCGTGTCGGTCGGAGAGGTGCTGGCCGCGCGGCCGCTGTTGGCGAAGCTCAAGGCGCGGTTTCCGCAGCACCCTGTGCTGGTGTCGACGACGACCGTGGCAGGGCAAGAGCTGGCGCGCCGCAGTCTGTCGGGCGCTGACGGCATCTTCTACGCGCCCTTTGACTGGCCGCCGGCCGTGCGCCGCACGCTCGACGTCGTGAATCCGGCCCTGCTCGTGCTGATGGAAACCGAGCTTTGGCCCAATCTGATCGCGCAGGCGCATCGGCGCGGCACGCGCATCGCGGTCGCCAACGGGCGCATCTCGCCGCGCTCGTTCCCGCGCTATCGACGCGTGCGTCCGTTCCTGGCGCCGATGCTGTCGCAGGTCGATCTGTTCCTGATGCAGGCCGAGACGCACGCAGAGCGGGCAAGGGCCATCGGCGCGCCGCCGGAGCGAGTGCGCGTAGCCGGCAATCTGAAGTACGACGGGCTCGGAGACGGCCGCCCGCGCCCCGAGCTGGCGGCACTCCTGCGCGCCGACGAGCATCCGCTGTGGGTCGTCGGCAGCACCGTGGATGGCGAAGAGGAGCACGTCCTGGCCGCGTTCCGGCGCGTGCGCGAGGAGTATCCCGAAGCGCGGCTGGTCATCGCGCCGCGCCATCCTGAGCGATTCGACGCCGTGCCGGCTATCGTCGCCTCCGCGGGCTTCACGTGCGCCCGTCGGACGGCGCTCGACAGGGACGGCTGGTGCACCGGTGAGGTGCTCGTGCTCGACACGATCGGCGAGCTGGCATCGCTCTACGCGCTGGCCGACGTCGTCTTCGTCGGCGGCAGCCTTGTCGCGAAGGGCGGTCACAACGTGCTCGAGGCCGCGGTCGCGGGCAAGGCCGTGGTCGTCGGGCCGCACATGGAGAACTTCCAGGAGATCGCGTGCGACTTCCTCGCCCAGGACGCGCTGGTGCAGATCCCTTCGTCCGCGGAGCTGCCGGACGCGATCGTGGGCCTCTTGCGCAACGACGCCCGCCGCGAGGCGATTGGCCAGAGGGCGCGGTCGATCATCGAGCGCAATCAAGGGGCTGTCGACGAGACGATCGCCGCGCTGGCAGGTCTGCTGCCGTGAACGCGCGGAGTGCGCCGCTGCGCTGGTCGCTCGCGCCACTGAGCGCCGCCTACGGCGCAGGAGCCTGGGTGCGTCGCGCTGCGTGCGATCGCGGCCTGCTGCGGCAGGCGCGCCTGGCCGGTCCGGTGATCGGCGTCGGGAATCTGAGCGTGGGCGGCAGTGGCAAGACGCCGGTGGTTGCGCTGATCGCCGCGATGCTGCGCGATGCAGGGCACTCGGTCGCGATCCTCAGTCGCGGCTACCGCGGCACGTTCAAGGGCGAGGCGCTCATCGTCTCCGATGGCGCGCGCGTGTCGGCCGATGCAGCGCTAGCAGGGGACGAGCCGGTGATGCTCGCCCGCGACCTGCCGGGAGTCGTCGTGGCGGTTGGCCGTTGCCGCGATTGCGTCGGACGCGCTGTCGAGCGGCGCTTCGGCCCGCGGGTGCATGTGCTGGACGATGGCTTTCAGCACCTGCGCCTGGCGCGCGATCTCGACGTCGTGTGCGTCGCTCCTGAGGACCTGGACGATTGGCCGCTGCCAGCCGGCCGGCTGCGCGAGTTCGCGAGCGCCGCGCGCCATGCGCAGGCCGTGCTCGTTTCCGGCGGCGAGGCAGGCGTGAGTGCGGTGCGGCGACGTCTCGGCGAGACGCGCGTGTTCAACCTCGGCCGGCAGATGCAGGGCTTCTTCGATCGGGAGGGTCGACCACAGTCGCCTCCGTCGCGGCCCTTCGTGTTCTGCGGCATTGCCCGTCCCGATCGCTTTCTGAGCGACGTCGCGGAGCAAGTTCCGCAGTGCGCCGGGCAGAGCCTCTTTCGAGATCACCACAGCTTTGGCGAGCAGGAGATCGCATCGCTCGTCCGGAATGCCGTCGCGCGAGGCGCTGACGCGCTCGTGACCACGGCCAAGGACGCCGTGCGCATTCCCGCGCTGGCCTTGGATCTCCCGCTTGTTGTCCTTAAGATCTCTGCGGTGGTGGAGCCGGCAGCGGAGTTCCGACGCTTGGTGCTGGACACGGCGCAGCGGAGGCCCACGTCGTGAACAGGCGCACGCGTCACGCTCTCGAGAGCGGACTGGCGTTCGCTGTGACCGCTGCCGTCGGAGTGCTGCCGCGGCGGGTGATGCTGGCGTTCGGGCGCGGGCTGGGCTGGTTGTGGGGCGCGCTCGATCGACGGCACCGCAAGATAGCCATGGATGGCCTGCGTCGCGCGTTCCCCGAGTGGGAGGAGGGTCGCGTCGAGCGGACCGCGCGCGCGGTCTACGCCCACTTCGGCGCTGTGCTGCTCGACATTCTGTGGATGTCGCGCCAGCCGCGCGGCCGGCTGCTGTCGATCGTGGACTGTGAGGGGCGTGGGCACGTCGAGGCAGCGTACGCCATGCGCCGCGGCGTCCTCTTTGTTACGGCGCACATCGGCAACTGGGAGATCCACGCCCTTGATCACGGCTGGCGCCACGAACCGATCGGGGTGGTGGCGCGCCCACTCGACAACCCTGAGCTGGACAAGCGGCTGTGCACCTTCAGGCGCCGCAGTGGCAACACGGTGATCTTCAAGCGGCACGCGTTGGCGCAGGTGCTGCGGATGATCCGGGCCGGATCGGGAGTGGCATTTCTCATCGACCAGAACGTCCAGGCGAAGGACGGCATCTTCGTGGAGTTCTTCGGGCGGCCGGCCGCGACGACGACGGTGGCTGCGGCTGTGGCGCGCAAGACCGGCTGCGCGCTCTTACCGGCGCGCACCGAGCTGCTGCCGAACGGACGCTACCGCTTCAGGTACGAGGCGCCGCTCGAGTGGACGGCCACTGATGACCGCGACGCGGACATCGCTGCCGTGACCCAGGCGCTGACAAAGAGGATCGAGGGCTGGGTGCGGGAGACGCCGGCGCAGTGGCTGTGGATCCACAGGCGCTGGAAGACGCAGCCGGCGGAGACGACGGGCAGCGCCGAGGCGGGACGGTGAAGGAGATATCTCGTCTTCTCATCCGCGCGCCCAACTGGCTGGGCGACGTCATGCTGTCGCTGGGCGCTGTGCGCGACCTGCGCCGCAACTTCGGCCACACGCACATTGAGGTCCTGGCGCGGCCTGCAGTGGCGGGGGTGTATGAGGCGGTGCGCGAGATCGACGGAGTGCGCCCCTGCCCGTCCTTCGGCGAAGGTGTGGCTGTGGCGCGCGGGTTCGACGCAGCGCTGCTTCTGCCCAACTCGTTCGGCTCCGCGCTGCAAGTCTGGCGTGCCGGCATTCCGGAGCGCTGGGGATATGCGCGCGACGGGCGGAGCCTGCTGCTCACGCGGCGTGCGCGCGTGCCGCGAGCGGTGCGCGGTTTCAGCGAGGCCTACTACTACCGCGCGCTCTTGGCAGGGCTGGGACTGGTCGTTTCCGCGGACCTGGACCTGTCGCTCGCATGCCCCGCAGACTGGCGCGAGCGCGGTCAGGCGCTGTTGGACGGCACGGGGGAGTGGATCGGTCTCAACCCAGGCGCGGCCTTTGGCTCGGCCAAGCGCTGGCTGCCTGACCGATACGCTGCCGTGGCCGATGTCTTGGCCGAGAGCCGCAGCGCGCAGGTCGTCATCGTTGGGAGCAGCGCCGAGCGCGCATTGGCCGAGACGATCGCAGCCGCGATGCGACCTCCGGCCCGCGTCCTGTGCGGCGAGACGTCTTTACCCGAGCTGATCGGCGTGCTGGCCAGC
>PMCG01000329.1 GCA_003155335.1 Acidobacteriota bacterium | reverse complement strand
GACCATCTCGTCGATGCAGACGTGCGACGGGCGGCTGGCCACCCACAAGAGCGCGTCTGCCACGTCTTGCGCCGTTAGCGGCGTCATCCCGGCGTAGACCGCTTGCGCGCGGGCCGTATCGCCCTTGAACCGCACCACGGAGAACTCGGTTTCGGCAAGACCCGGGTCCACCGTCGCGACGCGCACGCCCGTGCCGCTCAGCTCCAGTCGGAGCGCCCGCGTGATCTGCAANNGCCGAGCCGCCCTCGTAAGCGGTCCGGCCTGCCACTGATCCGACGTTGATGATCGAGCTACCGGGATTCCTGGCGAGTAGCGGCAACAGCGCTCGGGTGACGCGCAGCAGCCCGAGCACGTTCGTCTGCAGCATGAACTCCCAGTCCCCGTCCTGGCCCTTGGCCACAGTGTCCTGGCCCTTGGCGCCGCCGGCGTTGTTGATCAGCACATCCAGACCGCCGCTGTGCGATCGGACCCAGCTCGCGAAGGCTTCGACGCTGTCCGTACGGGTGACGTCGAGAGCATGGCTCAGAGCCTGCTGGGCGCCGACCTTCTTGGCCTCGGCGGTGACCATGTCGAGGCGCTCGAGCCGTCGGGCGCCCAGGAGCAGACTGGCGCCCTCGCGCGCGAACGCGAGCGCGGCGGCAGCCCCGAAGCCGCTTGATGCGCCAGTGATCACGACCCATCGTCCAGCAAGCACCGATGACATACGCGTCGCCTCCATCTCGTGGGATATTGTAGCCTCGCGACCGTCACCCTGTGCAGACAGGACGCCTGCGGGCGCCGTTGCGCCAATTGCGTGAGGGCCAGGTTCGAGCCGCTGGTGATAGCATGCGGCGCTCGCTCGTCAGGGACGCGGCGGGAGAGCGATCGAGGGGTCGTGAGCGCAGAGAGTCGTCGGCCGAACACCGCCTTCTGGGGCGTGGCCATCGTCAGCCTGTGCGTGCTGATGCTTCAGCTCGCGCTGACGCGGCTGTTCTCCGCCACGATGCACTACCACTACGCGTTCTTGGCGGTCTCGCTGGCGCTGTTCGGTTCGGGCGCCGCGGGCGTCCTCGTCTATCTTTCGGGCGAGCGACTGGACGGCACACGCGCCGCGCGGCCGTTGACGGTCTCGGCGATGCTGTTTGCGCTGACCACTGTCGTCGCGCTCTTCGTAGTCCTGAACTGCCCGCTCCGGCCGGGGGCCAGCACGAGCGAGATCCTCGTGCGGTTGACGTGTATCTACGCTGCTAGCGCTCTGCCGTTTCTGTGTGCGGGCAGCGCGATCAGCATCGCGGTGACGCGGTTCGCACGCCAGATCAGTCGCCTCTATCTCTTCGACCTCTCAGGCGCTGCCGCGGGCTGCCTCGCGCTGATCCCGGTCCTCAATGCACTGGGCGCGGTCAACACCGTGCTACTCGTGGCCGCGCTGGCCGGAGGCGCGGCTTGTCTCTTTGCCACTGCCGACGGGGTTTCGCGACGGGTGCGGCTCGTGTCGGGCGCATTGGCGGCGGCATTGCTGGCGCTCTTGGTCTACAACGCTCGGTGGCGCGGAATCGACGTCGCTGTCGCGAAGGGCTACACAGAAGCCGGTCACGTGATCTTCTCGAAATGGAACTCCTTCTCGCGCGTCACGGTCTGGGGCAGTCTCGGCGATGAGAACCTGGCCATCATGATCGACGCGGATGCGGCAACTGTGCTGGCCCGCGACGGCGGCGACTCGCAGCGCCATGCGGACCTGCGCGACTCGATCCAGTCNNGGCGGACTCGACGTGATCGCCGCGCGTCTCGCCGGCGCCCCGCGTATCGATGCCGTGGAAGTGAACCCGATCATCGCCCTCGACGTGATGTCGTCCGAGCCCTTCAAGAGCTACTCCGGTGCGCTGTACGACCAGCCAGGCGTGCACTTGGTCGTGGACGAAGGGCGGAGCTTTCTCAGTCGTTCGCGTGAAAGCTATGACGTCATCCAGGCCACGATGGTCGACACTTGGGCCGCCACTGCGGCCGGCGCCTTTGCCCTGACCGAGAGCAACCTCTATACCGTCGAGGCGTTCTCGGACTACCTCGCGCACCTCTCTGACAACGGCATTCTCAGCATGACGCGTTGGCACATGGAGCCGTCCGATCAACTGCTGCGGCTGGTGTCGCTGACGCGGAGCGCGCTGGTGCGGTCCGGGATGGAAGACGCTCCCGGACGCATCATCATCATTCGCGGGCCATGGGAGCTCGGGAGCCGCGCAGCCGCGACCTTTCTCTGCAAGAAGACCCGCTTCAGCGTGGGGGAGGTGCGTGCGGTCGAGCAGTTCGCGGCGCGCAACGGCTTCACGCTGCTCTACACGCCGCTCACGCGGCCCGACAACGACTTCAAGCGGCTGATCGAGGCCAGCGATCCGGCCAGGGTCTGGGCTTCACAACAGAGCAACATCGCGCCGACCTGGGACGACAGCCCGTTCTTCTTCAACTCCGTGCGTCTCGGGCGGCTGGCGGACCTGCCGCGAAACGGATCGGAGTGGCGCAAGACGAACTTGGGCACGCTCGTGCTGCTCGCGCTTCTCGCGATCAGCGTCGTCGTGACCGCGGTCTTCATTCTGGGGCCGCTGGCGCTGGCGCGCGGTCGTGTGCTGGCGGTCGGAACCGCGTCCAAGCTCTCCTACCTGACGTACTTCGGCTGTCTGGGTATCGGCTTCATCATCGTCGAGATCGCTTTGATCCAGAAGTGCATCCTGTTCTTGGGCCATCCGGCCTACTCCCTGACCGTCGTGATCTTTTCGCTGCTCTCGGCCAGCGGCATCGGCAGCGCGTTCAGTGGGCGTTTTGGCGATGAGCCGGCCGTGCGGAGATTGAGCGGCATTCTCGTCGCGTTGGCTGTCATGCTCGTGGTCTACGTACTCGCCTTGTCGCCGCTCTTCTACGGTCTCGTGCACTTGGACCGAATCTGGCGCATCGTCATCACTGCCGCGCTGCTCGCGCCGCTTGGCTTCGTCATGGGCATGCCGCTGCCGACCGGAATCCGCATCCTCGCACGCAGCGCGCCTGAGCTGGTGCCTTGGGCCTGGGGCGTGAACGGCGCCGCGTCCGTGCTCGGGTCGGTGGCGGCGCTGGTGATCGCCCTGCTTGCCGGCTTCAACGAAGCGCTGCTCGTGGGCGCCGGGGCATACCTGCTGGCGATCGTCTGTATGGCCAGCGCCAGCCGGCGGCTCGCCTCCGAGAAGCCCGCATAGGCACCCCCCCTGACGCGCTGGCGAGTCTCGCACGCGACTGGCGCGAAAGAACGCGCCTGCACAGGCGAGCTGTTGCTTTGCCACGCAGGCCGGCGCCGCCGATAATGACTGCATGGCTTTCAATGAGGCCGTGACGCTGGGACGGACGGGGCTGAAGGTGGGACGCCTCGGGATCGCGTCCGGCTACTGGGCGCCGCCCGAGGCGATCGAGATGGCCTTCGAGCGTGGGTGCAATTACATCACCTGGGGCAGTTTCATCAGGGGGCGCTCCCCGCACATGGCCGAGGCCATCCGTCGCATCCTGGCCAATGGGCAACGCGACAAGATGGTGCTGGCGATGTTCAGCTACGCGCATCAGCCGTTTCTTACCGAGAAGCTGTTCGTGCGTGGGCTCAGGAAGGTCGGCCTCGATTACGCCGACGTGCTCATGCTGGGCTTCTTCAGCCGTCGGCCCAGCCAGCGGATCATCGACGGCGCTCTCAGGATGAAGGAGCAGGGGCTCGTGCGCTATGTCGGTCTCTCCGGCCACAACCGCAAGCTCTTCCCCGAGCTGCGGCACGAAGGGACGATCGACCTCTTCCACGTGCGCTACAACGCGGTCAACCGCGGCGCCGAGACCGAGACCTTTCCTCACCTTCTGGGCGAGGGGCGGCCGGGCGTGGTGGCTTTCACCGCGACTGCCTGGGGCAAGCTCGTGAATCCGGCCAAGATGCCGCCCGGCGAGACAGCGCCGACGGCTGCCGACTGTTATCGCTTCGCGCTCTCCCATCCGGCGGTGGACGTCTGCATGGTGGGCGCGCGCACGCTGGACGAGATGCGCCAGAATCTGACGGCCCTTGATCGCGGTCCGCTCGACGGCGTGGAGATGGCTCGACTGCGGCGCATCGGCGACCACGTCTACGGCCGGCCACGCGCCGTGTAGCGCGGCGGGGGAATCCGCACGATCGACCGCGCGCTGCTTGCGTGTGCCGTCTTGGGGCGACCGGCGCTGCCGCGCGGACTGTGGAGCGCACTGATCGCTAGGCTTCGAGTCCCAGGTCCTTCAGGTGGCAGAGCTTCGTCCGGGCGGCGTCGCGATCCCACAGATGAAACGAGTTGCCTTGGCAGTGGCGCCAATCGCTACAGTCGCGACAGCGTCCCACCCGCATCCAATCGCGATCGCGGAAGACCGCGTACTTGTTCTCCCACGTGGTAACGAAGGAGTCCTGGTGGACGTTGCCCTGCCGGAAGTGCCGATCGATGTTCGGACAGGCGAGGATATCGCCGTTGACCATCACGCCCGCGACACTGATGCCGGCCAGGCAGAAGTAGTATTGGTCGCGCACCGCAAGCTCGTGGGCACACCCGAGGTAGCCGGACTCAGAGAGGTTCACGTGGATATCGCTGCGACGCCTCAGATCGCGGATCAGGCCCAGGAGCCTGTGGTACTCCGTGGGCGTCAGGAATAGCTCTGGGCAAGCGGGCGCCCTGCCGATCGGGGAGATGGTGAACAGGCGCCACTGTCGCACGCCGAGCCGCACAAGGTCCTCACACAGATCGGCCAGTTCACCCAGGTTGCGCCGGTTCACACAGGTTACGACGTCCATCGCGCGCCAGAACGGCTCGGCCGCGAGCATAGCGATCGCGTTCCGCGCGCGGTCACGCGAGCCACTTCGCCCTCGCAGCCAGTCGTGAGTGTCCGTGAACCCGTCGAGACTGACCGTTACCGAATGCATGCCGGCGTCTTTGGCCTGATGCACCGTCTTCGCGCTCCAGGCGTATCCATTGGTCACCATACCCCACGGGTACTCGAGGGCCGAGACTGCCTGCCCGAGCCGGAACAGACCTGGGTAGCACAACGGCTCGCCGCCGGAAAACACTACGGTGATCTTGTGTGGATCGTAGTGCGACCTGACCTCTTGCAGGACGCGGACGACGGTCTCGCTAGTCAGCACCTGTTTGCCGGAGTCCCTGACACAGTCGCTGCCGCAGTGCAGGCATCGGAGATTGCAGTCGTGCGTCAGCTCAAAGAAGAGGAAGCGTAAGTCATGCAGCCGGCGCGCGTGCCGCTGGAACAGAGGCACGAGAGCGCGCCGGACGTTGCGCAGCACCGTCACGTCGGCTCAGCGGGCGTTCCCGAGTCGAACCACGAGGCCGTGCAGCTCGATCGTGCCCATGTCCCACGTGCCCTTGCCGCCGCGCGGCTCGCCGAGGTTCAGTGGCACGGTGGCGGCCTGGAACGTGCCGCCGTTCTCGGGACCGTCCGGGTCTGTCACCTCAAGCGAGCAGGGACTTGCGCATACCGGGTAGTCGCGGCGCACGATCTGCCAGTCGCCGTTCGCGTCGGTCAGCGCCACTGTTTCCTTGAAGGCGACCCGTATGCCCTTGACGGGGCTGTCGTCCTCTGCCGAGACGACCGTTCCGTCCAACCTGTACTCTGCCCATGGCGCCGCGTACTCCGGCGCCGTATGGCAGGATACTCCCAGGAACGCGCCGACAAGGCCGCATAGTAGCCGGCTGACGAGGATTCGCATCCCTTTGACCTCAATCTAATCGTAGCGCATCTTGGGGCCTCCGTTCACATCGGCGGCCGCTCGCGAGGTCGAGGCGCCGCAACCGACGTGGTCTGGACCGGCGCCCGTCGTCCGCTGGCCACGCTCTGCGGCTGCCCGCGGGCGGCCGCTATAATGCAGTCCCTGAACGGAGGAAAGGCGCCATGCTGGATCTCGTCGTCACGCTGATCGGTCCGGATCGCCCTGGGCTTGTCGAGGCTGCGGCCGAGGTGGTCGCGTCGCACGGCGGCAACTGGCTCGAGAGTCGCATGGCGCACCTGGCTGGCAAGTTCGCAGGCGTGCTACGCGTCGAGGCCCCTGCCGAGCGTCTGCCCGCGCTCAAGCAGGCCCTCGCTGCTCTCGCGTCCCTGGACCTGCGCGTGGTGATCGAGCAGAGCGAAGCGCCCGGCGTGGCCGCAGCCCACGCGATGGACGTGACGCTCCTGGGACTCGATCGGCCAGGCCTGGTCCGCGAGATCTCGCGGCTCTTCGCTGCCCGGCGCATCAACGTCGAGGAGCTGGTGACCGATCGCTACAGCGCGCCGATGTCGGGCGAGCCGATGTTCCAAGCGCGCGCCCGCGTGAACCTGCCCGGAAACGTCGACGTCGCCGGCTTGCGTCGCGACCTCGAGCAACTGGCCGGCGATCTGATGGTCGAGATCCACGTGGCCGAAGCACTCGGGGCGAAAGCGCCGACACAAGC
>PMCG01000102.1:3195-3344 GCA_003155335.1 Acidobacteriota bacterium | reverse complement strand
CGTTGTGCAACGGTTCAAGACCATTACGACATGCCGATACGTCATCGGCGTCGGAGGGCTGACGAGGCGGGGAGAGAGACGCCCGGCGCACCCAACGGCAGCGGCGAGGATGCACGAGGACCGGGCCAGGGCAGGTCCGAACGCGGGCG
>PMCG01000102.1:2645-3112 GCA_003155335.1 Acidobacteriota bacterium | reverse complement strand
CGTCTGCTCGCCGAGAACCTGGCCCGGCGCGACCACGAGTTGGCCATCCTGGCCGAGGTGGCGGCCAGCATCCACGGCGAGGAAGAGGCCGGCGCGATCCTGGACATCGTCCTCGACGCGATCGTCGGCCGGATGGGCCTGAGCACGGCGTGGATCTTCATGTCGGACGGGCCGACTCAAGGGCTCAGGCTGGCCGCCTCGCGCGGCCTGCCGCCGGAGTACCACGACGAGCTGCGGCGCCGGGGCCTGGGCGAGTGCCCCTGTCTGCGCGCGATCACCGCCGGGCAGCCGACGGCGGCCCGCAACAATCGCGAGTGCCCGCGCATGCCGACCTTTGTCGGAAAGCGGGGTGTGCCTCACGCTTGCATCCCGCTGCGGCTGGTTGGAGGCGGCCGCGGCGTGCTGAACGTTGCGGCCCGGGAAGGCGAGGTCTTCTCGGACGAGGAGCTGCGTTTCCTGGAGACGCT
>PMCG01000102.1:0-2584 GCA_003155335.1 Acidobacteriota bacterium | reverse complement strand
GGCGACGACCCACATTCCCTGCGCGTCGCGCACCTCTCGGGGCTGGCGCATCCGGAATTGAAGGAGGGACAGGACGTCGACGTGGTCAAGGTCGGCGCCAATCTCTATCGCCTGGCGATCGCCGGGCGGGCGCTCGTGCGCGTGGACGATTGGGAGAAGGACGAACGCGTCAACAAGACCTTGGCGCGCCGCTGGGAAACCGGGTGCGCTCTCGTGGCGCCGCTCTTGGCACGCAACCGGCTGCTGGGATTGCTCGTGCTCACGCGCACCAATACGCACGTCTGGACAGACGAGCAGGCCGACTTGGCCGAGGCCCTGGCCGCGCAGGCAGCGGTGGCCATCGAGAACGCGCGCCTGTACGAGGATCTCAGGCAGGCCTACAACGAGCTCAAGGACGCGCAGGAGCGCATCATCCAGAACGAGCGCATGGCCGTGGTCGGGACGTTCGCCTCGGGTCTGGCCCACGAGGTGCGCAATCCGCTCAACTCGATGGGCTTGCAGCTCGCGCTGCTCGAGCGCCGCATGGCCAACCTCGACGGGGCCGTGGCCGGCCCGATCCAGGGCGTGACCGGGATCATCCGCAAGGAGATCCAGCGCCTCGACGCCTTGGTCGGCGACTTCCTGCTCTTCTCGCGCACGAACCGGCTGCACTTCCGTCCCACCAGCCTGGACGTCCTGCTCGACGAGATCGTGCGCCTGTTGCGGCCCGAGGGACGCGCCTCGAACGTGACGCTCCGGCGCGAGCGTCCGGAGCGGCCATTGCCCAAGCTGCCCATGGACGCGGAGAAGATGAAACAGGTGTTCATCAACCTGCTGCGCAACGCCGTCGAAGCCTTGCCGGACGGCGGGATGGTCGTGATCGAGAGTCGCCAGGTCGACGAACACGTCGAAGCGGTCGTGCGCGACAACGGGCCAGGGCTGCCCGAGGGGCTGGACGTCTTCCAGCTCTTTGTCAGCACCAAGCCAGGGGGAACCGGTCTGGGACTGTCGATCGCACAGCAGATCGTCCTGGACCACGGCGGCGAGATCACGGCTGCGCGCGCGCCTGGCGGAGGCGCGGCATTCACCGTGACCTTGCCGCTCGCGGCTGATCACGAGCAGACGGCGCCAGTCTGAGGACAGCAATGGAGAAAGATGTGACGACTTCAAAGGGTCGCGTGGTGGTCATCGACGACGAGCAGGACGCCGCGGCAGCGCTCGAGACGCTTCTGCGCGAGGACGGCTACGACATCTCGCGGGCCCACGACGGACGCCTGGGCCTGACGCTGATCGAGAAATCCGATCCCGACGTCGTGCTCACGGACCTGCGCATGCCCGGCATGGACGGCCTGGATCTCTTGGCGCGCATCAAGGAGACGCGGCCCGAGACCATGGTCATCCTGATGACGGCCTACGGCACGGTCAAGACCGCGGTCAAGGCCATGAAGCTCGGGGCTGAGGACTATCTCGCCAAGCCGATCGACTTCGAGGAGCTCGAGGTCGTGCTCGCCCGCACGATCGAGAAGAAGCGGCTGCTGGAAGAGACGCGCAACCTGCGCGCGCGCCTCGACGACAAGTATCACCTCGACAATCTCGTGGGCGAGAGCCCGGAGATGCTGGCGGTGTTCAAGACGATCAAGCAGGTCGCGCCGTCCTCGTCTTCCGTGCTCCTGCTCGGCGAGAGCGGCACCGGCAAGGAGCTGTTCGCCCAGGCGCTGCATCAGAACAGCCAGCGCAAGAACAANNGACATCTCGCCCACGGTGCAGGTCAAGCTGCTGCGCTTTCTCGAGGAGCGCGAGTTCGAGCGCGTCGGCGGCAATCGCACCTACAAGGTGGACGTGCGCATCGTCGTGGCCACCCACCGCGACCTGGCCAAGAAGGTCGCCGAAGGCGCCATGCGCGAGGACCTCTACTACCGGCTGAACGTCATCGAGATCCACATCCCGCCGCTGCGCCAGCGCAGCGGGGACATCCCGCTATTGGCGCACCACTTCCTGCGCAAGTACGCCGAGCAGAACGACAAGCAGATCCGCGGCATCTCGGACGAGGCNNCTGGCGCTGCTGCTGCAGCATCCCTGGCCGGGCAACGTGCGGCAGCTCGAGAACGCCATCGAGCGCGCCGTGGTGCTCTCCAACGAGCCAGTGCTGGAGCCGGCGCACTTCCCGACGCTCAGGCGCTCGGGCAGCACGCTGGGCGCCGACGCGGGTGCGACGCGGGCAGGCGTGGCCATCCCGGGCAGCACGCTGGCCGAGATCGAGCGCGAGGCCATTCTGCGCACGCTCGAGGCCGTGGGCGGATCAACCTCGCGCGCGGCCACGCTGCTCGAGATCAGCGCGCGCAAGATCCAGTACAAGCTCAAGGAGTACCGTCAGCAGGGCGCGGTCGCGCCGCGCAAGGGCGCGACCGTTCCAGAGGAGACGACCTAGGATCAGCGAGGCTTGTATGGCTCGCGGCGCGGCTCACGCTGCCAGGGGTTGCGCCGGTCTGTCGAACTCCTTTTCCCAGCGCTTGTAGTTGGCTTCGGCGTCACGGATGTACGGCGACCAAGCGATCAGAGCGAGCAGCAGCCGGTTGAACAGATTCGCTGGGAAGCGCAGCGGCCG
>PMCG01000369.1 GCA_003155335.1 Acidobacteriota bacterium | reverse complement strand
GTGCGCGCGGTGAAGCGCGAGCTGCGGATCGAGGTGTGCACATCACTCGGGCTCCTGGACGGGGATCGCGCGCGTCAGCTAACCGAGGCGGGCGTCGACCGCTACAACCACAACCTCGAGACCGCCGAGCGCTTTTACCCGGAGATCTGCTCGACGCACGCCTACCAGGACCGCGTCACGACGGCGCGGCACGTGAAGGCGGCTGGAATGGCACTGTGCTGCGGCGGCATCATCGGCATGGGCGAAACGTTGGCCGATCGCGTCGACCTGGCCTTTGCGCTCGCAGAGATGGGTGCCGACTCGGTTCCTGTCAACTTCTTCTCCCCGCGCCCCGGCACGCCCTTCGCGGACCGGCCGCAGCCGTCGGCGCTCGAGTGCCTGCGCGCCCTGGCTATGTTCCGCTACGTGAACTCCAAGGCTGAGGTGCGCGCGGCCGGCGGCCGCGAGCAATGCCTCGGCGCGCTTCAGGTTCTCGCCCTCTATCCGGCGAATTCCATCTTCACCGATTGCTACCTCACGTTCGCCGGACAAGGCCACGCGGCTGACCTGGCGATGATCGCCGCAGCCGGCTTCACCGTCGGCGCCCTGGTCCAGTCCTGAGGGGCGAAGTGCCGTCGACCCCGAATGCGGCGGGTGCGCTTGACGCCGCAAGGGGGGCGGAGTAACTTCTGCGCGTCACGCTCCCGGGCAGAGACGTCTGTAGTTGAGCCGGCGAATTCGTCGAGGTTGGGATGATCTGGAATGGTGATGTCGAGACGCTGGACCGCGCGTCGCTCGCGAGGCTACAACGAGAGCGTCTCAGTTCGCTCGTCGCGCGCCTCCACGCGCGCGTGACCTTCTACCGCAAGAAACTCGATGCCGCGACCGTGAAGCCGACCTCGGTCAAGGACCTGAAAGATCTCGAGAGGCTGCCGTTCACCGATAAGGCAGAACTGCGCGAGACGTATCCGTACGGCCTACTGGCGGTCGAACCGCACGAGATCGTCGAGATCCACACTTCCTCTGGCACCACCGGCAAGCCCGTGGTGGACGCGTACACGGCCGGTGACATCGACGTCTGGTCGGAAGTGATGGCGCGCACGCTGGCGATGGGGGACACCACGCCTGCCGACATCGTGCAGAACGCCTACGGCTACGGGCTNNGCGCGCCGCATCGGCGCCAACCTGATCCCGATCTCTGGCGGCAACACGGCGCGTCAGCTCGCGATCCTGCGCGACTTCGGCAGCACGGTCTTGACTTGCACGCCATCCTACAGCCTGTACCTCGCCGAGGTCGGGCGCGAGGAGGGCATCGACTTCGCTAAGCTCCCGCTCAGGGCCGGCCTCTTTGGCGCTGAGCCGTGGAGCGAGAACATGCGCCGGCAGATAGAGGCCGAGCTGCACGTCAAGGCCATCGACATCTACGGCCTGACCGAGATCATCGGACCCGGCGTGGCCTCGGAATGCGAACGCCAGCAGATGCTGCATGTCTGCGAAGACCATTTCTACCCGGAGATCATCGACCCGGCCAGCGGCCGCGTCCTGCCCGAGGGCGAGAAGGGCGAGCTGGTCTTCACGACGCTGACAAAGCAGGGCACGCCGCTGCTGCGCTACCGCACGCGCGACATCACCTACCTCGATCGCGCGCCGTGTGGCTGCGGCCGCACTTCGGTGCGGATGCACCGCATCCTCGGACGCACGGACGACATGCTCATCATCCGCGGNNCACTACCAGATCGTCGTCGAGCGCCGCGATCAGCTCGACTGCTTGGAAGTGCAGGTCGAGATGACCGACGAGCTCTTCTCTGACGAGATCAAGAACCTTGAGAACAAGGAGCGCGAGATCGAGGCCAAGCTGGCGAGCGCGCTCTTGGTGCACGCCAAGGTCAAGCTGGTCGAGCCGAAGGGCATCCCGCGCAGCGAAGGCAAGGCCAAGCGCATCGTCGACAAGCGGCAGGTCTAGGCGCTTCTGAGGAGACAAGCCGATGCAGATCCAGCAGATCTCGGTCTTTCTCGAGAACAAGCCCGGTCGCTTGGCGCACGTGGCCGAGGTCTTGCGCGACAACAAGATCAACATCCGCGCGCTCACGATCGCCGACACCTCGGACTTCGGCATCCTGCGCATGATCGTCAACAAGCCCGAGCAGGCCCACGAAGTGCTCAAGCGCGCCGGTTTTACGGTCAAGCAGAACGTAGTTGTCGGGGTGGAGATCGCGGATCGCGAGGGCGTGCTGTTCGAGATCATGCACCTGTGCGACGAGCGCGGCCTCAACGTCGAGTACACCTACTCCTTCGTGGAACAGTCCTCGAACAAGGCGATCCTGTTCTTGCGCTTCGAGGATCCGGAGAAGGCCGTCGAGATTTTCCGCGCGAGCGGCTACACGCTGCTGCGCGACGAAGAGGCCCGCAAGCTCTAGGGGAGCGTTGTCCTTGAACGGGAGAGAGAAGATGAGAGCGCAAACGATGATAGCCGCGACGGCGTTGCTGTGCGCAGCCACCTGGAGTGCGGCCGCCGACGCATCCGTGATCAAGATCGGGGCGCTGTTCGCTGTAACGGGCCCGGCTTCGTTCCTGGGGGCGCCAGAACAGCGCACGGCGGAGATGTTCGTCGAGCAGATCAACGCCAAGGGCGGGCTCGGAGGTCATCGGATCGTCTTGATCGTGAAGGACACGCAAGGCAGTCCCGAGAAGGCGGTCTCCTTTGCCAAGCAGCTCATCGAGGAGGAGCAGGTCTTCGCCATCATCGGGCCGTCGACGAGCGGAGAGACCATGAGGATCAAAGGCCTGTGCGAGGAGTCGCGCACGCTCTTGATCTCGTGCGCCGCAGCGGAAGACATCGTCAAGCCCGTGGCGCGCTATGTCTTCAAGACGCCGCAGACCGATGCCGACGCGGCGCGGCGCATCCTCGACGTGCTGAAGAAACGCAAGCTGAGCAAGGTGGCGATCCTCTCCAGCAACACCGGCTTCGGCAGCGCCGGCAAGAAGCAGCTTGAGACGCTGGCCCCGGAGTACGGCATCACGATTGCCGCTAACGAGACCTACGACAAGACCGCCACCGACCTCACCGACGTGGCGACCAAGGTCAAGGCCGCCAACGTGCAAGCGGTGATCAACTGGTCGATCGAACCCGCGCAAGCCATCATCGCGAAGAACATCCGGCAGATCGGCCTGACAGTGCCGCTCTTCCAGAGCCACGGCTTCGGGAACCTCAGCTACGCAAAGGCGGCGGGACAGGCGGCCGAAGGGATCATCTTCCCATGCGGGCGGCTGCTGGTGGCCGATGTGCTGCCGGCGAAGCACCCGCAGCGGGCGGTGCTCATGAAGTACAAGACGGACTACGAGGCGCGCTACGCCCCGGATGCGGTCAGCACCTTTGGTGGACATGTCTATGATGCGCTGCTGATCCTGGTCAGCGCCGTGGAGACAGCCGGGACTGACCGCGAGAAGGCGCGCGCTGCGATCGAGAAGATCCAGGGCTTGGTGGGCACGGCCGGCGTCTTCAACTTCTCAGCGACGGATCACTGCGGTCTAGCAAAGGACGCCTTTGAGATGCTGACGGTGAAGAACGGGCGCTTCGTGCTCTACAAGGATTGAGTCGCCGGCCGCGAGTTGGCGCGTCCGAGAGGCACGCCACTCGCGGTCAAGCTGGCCGCTGCATGCGGGCGTGTCTGCCGTCGGTGGCGCTTTCGGCCGCCTGAGCGGGTTTCCTTTTGTCCTCCGAACTGGCGCTTCAGTACCTTCTGGCAGGGATCACGAGCGGCAGCGTCTACGCCGTCGTGGCCATCGGCTTCAACATCGTCTACAACGCCACCGGCATCATCAACTTCGCTCAGGGCGAGTTCGTGATGCTGGGTGCGATGACCGCCATCACGCTGCACGCGTACTTGCCTTTGCCGCTGGCGATCGCGTCGGCGGTGCTGCTGACCGCGTTGGCCGGCGCGCTCGTCGACCTGCTGTTCATCCGCTGGCTGCGGCGGCCGACGGTCCTGCGCATGATCATCGTCACGATCGGGGTTTCGATCCTCATGCGCGAGGCGGCGCTCAAGGTCTGGGACGAGAAGGTGCGCTCATTGCCCTACTTCAGCGGGAATGAGGTCTCGTCAGTGCGCATCTTCGGTGCCTTCATCTCGCCGCAGGTCTTCTGGCTTTTGGGTCTGAGCGCGGCCATGGTCCTGGTCTTGGCCATCTTCTTCCGATTCACGCTCACAGGCCGCTCGATGCGCGCCTGCTCAGCGAATCGTGACGCGGCAGCGCTCATGGGCATCGATACCCGCAGTATGGTGACGCTGTCGTTCGCGATCGCGGCGGCGATCGGGGCCCTGGCAGGCTGCGCGGTGTCGCCCATCGCCCAAACGCACTACGACTGCGGCGCGCCGTTGGCGATCAAGGGCTTCACGGCGGCGGTGCTGGGAGGCCTTGGCAGCAGCGGCGGAGCTGTGACCGCTGGACTGCTGCTGGGCATATTGGAGGCGGCGAGCGTGAGTGTGGTTCCGGCCGCGTACCGCGATGCGGTCGCTGTTCTGCTGCTGTTGGTGATCCTCTCGGTTCGTCCGAGCGGCCTACTCGCCGGGCGGGACGAGGCGCGTCTCAAGGAGTACTGATGCGCAGCCGCTGGCTCGTCGGACCGCTGGGCATGGCGCTGCTGGCCGTGGGGATCGAGACCCTGGTGCGAACCAC
>PMCG01000385.1:1117-6913 GCA_003155335.1 Acidobacteriota bacterium | reverse complement strand
TCCCATCGGCGCGGACGAACCGTAGATCGTTGGGCGTCGCTGAGACGGGTGTCAGGCCAGCGCTCAGCGGTGCCAGTAGCCCTTGCGCGCGCGCACCGTCGCGGGGGCGTGTTTGATGCCCACCTCGATCTTGTGCCAGCCGTCGTGCGCTGGCCCGCTCAACGCGTATCGCAACGTGTAGCGCGTGCGGAACTCCTCGATCGCCCGCAGGAGGATGTCCTTCAACTCTTGATGCTCCGCTGACCAGACCTCGCCGCCGGTGACGGTCGCCAGCTCTCGTAGAAAATCCACCTCGCTGCCTTCGAGCCGGGTGACCACGGCGTACACCACGAGGTCGGATTCTTTGGCCAAACGCAGCACTCGCTCCGGTCTGACCCAGCTCCCGACGTCCTGCCCGTCGCTGAAGACCAGCACCAGCGGCCGGCCCCGCGCGGAGTCCGCCAGGCTCAGGGCAGCAAAGGCGGCATCGTAGAGCGCGGTCGAGAGCCGAGCCTGGGTGGCTTCGATGACCTCATGGGCGCGCTCGCGACGATCTCCCGGGGTGACCTTTGCCTGGATCCGGTCGGAGAACGTCAGCAGCGAGAACGCGTCCTGAGGATGCAGCACGTCAACAAAAGCGTGCGCAGCCGCCTTGAGACGCCCGAGCGGCAGGCCGGCGAGACTGCTGCTCGTGTCCAGCGCCAGCACCGTATCGACCGTCTTGTCCTCACCGCCGACTAGCTCCACCTCCTGGGCCACGCCGTTGTCTCTGATCTCGAAGTCCGCAGCCGTGAGTCCCTTGACCGGCTGGCCGTCGCGTGTCACAGAGACGTCCAACCGCACCATCTCGACTTCGGTCGAGAACACGGGCAGGTCGTTGGCCCAGCTTGCTCCGGCTGCCAGGCTGATTGCGCACGCCGCGACCAGGCGCCTCATGGCTCCGGCCTCGCAGGAGCGGGCAAGGCTTGCCGCAGTTTGGCCAACGCCGCAGGGAACCTCTGGCCCAGACCGAGGCGGTACTCTAGCCAGGGATTCAGTCGCGCGCCGTCCGTCGGTTTGAGCGCCGGCATCAGGTTCTCCACTGCGTCTCGGCGCCTTCCTGTTCTGCGAAGGACATCGCTGAGCGCCAGGGCTGCCGGCTGACAGTCTCGGTCCGCGGTCAAGGCAGCGTGATAGAGCCGAATGGCGCCGGCCCTGTCTCCACGCTCCTCGCGGATCTCTCCCCAGAACAGTCGGGCCAGCCCACTTAGGTAACTGTCGTGGCTCGTCTCGATCACAGCGGACAGCTCTCGCTCGGCCTCCTGCGTTCGGCCGGCCAGCTTGAGGACGCGGCCGAGACGCAATCGAGCCTCGACGAGCGCGGGATCGACCCGCAAGGCTTCGCGATAGCAGCGTTCGGCCTCCTGGGCCGCCTTGCCCCTTTCCGCCGCAGTTTGCGCCTCGGAGAGACCCACCGCATACGCAAGGGTCTCTTGCACGGTCCCGGCTCCCAGCCACGCTTCGGCCGCGTCGGAGTACGCGGCGGTACATTCGTTGAAGTAGGCCAGCGCCTGGTCGAGGAGCGTGTTGGCCTGAGCAAAGCAGCCGAGAGTCAGTAACCAGTCGCGAAGGAGGTTGGACGGCGCGGCTCGCTTGAGCAACGCGCGGCCGATCGCGACGTGGGCGCTAGCATCCGCATCATGGCCGTATCGCCACAGGAACAAAGCCGTGTCCGTTTGCAGGAGCAGGGCGGCACGCAACAAACGTTCGTCTGCCTTAGGGAACTGGGCGGCCACCTCGGCGAGCTGATCGAGAGGCCACTGCAGCAGCACCGACATCGCCCGCAGAGGGTCTCCGTCGAGATAGGTCCTCGCGAGATCGGTGTAGAGGCCGACGCTGGGGCGCGAGGGCGGGCGGACCGAGAGCCGCTCGTGGAACTCGTCCGTGATTCCAGCCACATCGTCTCGGACGTTGAGCACCAGCTCGTACTCTCCGGGAACAAATCCGGTCAGCGGCAGGTCGATCACGCGCGTCAGCGTCCCGCGCGTACCAGGAACCACAGAGCTCAATGCCTCATGCTGTCGGACCTTTCCTTTGCGGTCCAGGAGCGAGTAGCCGGCTTCGACCCTCGGCAGGCCGATGGCCGGGTCCTTGGCCGCGTTGTACATCTCGAAGTAGCAGTAGGGGACGCTCCCGGTTGCGAATTCACGGCTGACCAAGATGGGTGGGCGACGATTGGCCTCGTCAGGCAGCACCGTGCTCAAGACACGCGACGAAACTCGCCATTTCCCGCACTCCGGAACAGCGAAGCCGTAGACGGCGCTGCCGAGCGCGACGCCGTTCCGCTCCCGCACCACGAGTCGGGCTTGGCACAGTCCCGGAGGCAGGTCGAAGGACCTCTCGATCGGCAGCCAGAAATCCTTCCCCTGGGCCTCTGCCGGAATCCTCACCTTCCACTCTTGCCAAGGCGTACTCAGGCTCATCCCGGGCGTGACGTGCGTGATCGCCGTCATGACTTCCAGGGTGGTCGTTAGCGCCCCTTCCGGTCCCTGGTCGAAGTGCAGGTTCTTGACGTTGATCTCCCCGGCCACACCGATCCGGATCTTGCCGTTCTCTACTGGTTCGAACGCGTATGCGGTCAGACGCGCCGGAATCCCGTTGAGCGCGGGGGGAATCGCCAACGCCCTTTCGAGTTGGGCATCGGCGCCACTGCCCTCCTTGGCGTGTCCTGGCTGCTCGTCGGTCGGAGCGAAGTAGCCTGCGCGCGCCCGCACAACCGCACCTGGACGCTTGACCTCGACCTCGATCTTGCGGAACTTCCCATCCGACTCGGCGTTCGTCGGCGAGTACCCGAGCAGGTAGTGACTGGAGGACTCTCGCGCAATACGGGCCAGACCATCGGCCAGATCGCTGCTGCTGCGCACGGTGAAGCCACCGGTCTCGCCAGCCACAATCTCGGCACCCTCAGTCTCGTCCTGTCGTGTCGAGTGAGAGCTCACTGAAGGCGCGGCCGACTCTCGACTCCCGGCATCCGCGCCCTCGGCGACAGCGGTCAAACCCTCGACGTCGAGGTAGTAGACCGCAGCGTTCCCACGACGCGCGGCCGAGACGACGTCGTGGAATTGCCGCTCGTCAGGTTCGTGTATGAAGCCCTCTGACAGCAGCACGACCGCCTTGCGGCCCTTGACAGCCGAGAGTCCGTCGAGCAGCGTGGCGAGGAACTCCAAGACGCGCTGCCTCCCTGCCCGCGCCGCGTCGAGCACGCTCTGTGCCTCCAAACGCACGGCCTTCCTCTGGTTGCGCTCGATCTGCTCTGGCGTCGTTTCCCCGCCAGCGTGTGGGTCTCCCTCCTTGGGCAACCTGCCGGCAGACAGCAGCCGCTGTCGTGCGATCTCCTCCGTGGCAGCGTCAGCGTCTCGGACGATGCGAAGCGCCTCGCGGTCGGTAATGAGGGAGCGCTGCGTTCGCTGAGCGAGGAGCGAGTCGAGCACCTTGTCCAGCTGGTCCCATCCGTCAGGCAGTTGCGCGGCCCACACGAAGCGAGTGCCTGGCACGACGAGTGTGACGATATCGCCGGGCTGCGTGCTCTTCGCGACGAACTCGCGCGCGGCCTTCTTCGCATCGGCCGCTCTGGCTGGGCTCAGGTGCAGGTCGTCGAAGACCAGGACAAACGTGCGGCTGGGTCCCGCGATGTTCCGGCCCGTGTTCGTACTCAGCCGAGTGGCCGCCAGCGGACGAGGTCGCTGGGCGGCGACCGGCAAGGCAGCCGCTGTTCCTGTCAGGTCGACGGCCTCAAAGCTGCTGAGAGTCTGGCCCACTCCATCCTCTTTCAAGAGGAAGTCGTCCGCGTGGAGTCCGGTCATCGGGCTGCCCTGTGCGTCCGTGACAACCACGTCGATGACGACCGGGCCGGCGGCAGCCGGGACGGCCTGTGGTGCCTCTGGCGCTGGCTCCTGCGCGGCAACCGGGGCGGGTACGGCGGGGGAGTTGGCGGCGGCGGGCGCCTCGACCTGTTGGGCGCTGGCCCACGTTCCGGCGAGGAGGAAAAGTGCGGTCAACGACCGTCTGCCCCGATTCCGCGCGACCAAGTCCCGGGCAGATCCGAACANNACGCGCCGACACCTGCTGGCGACAGATACGGCTGCACTTCGGCCAGTCCGTGCGGGCGCAGAGCCGGGTCTCCGGCTGCGATTGCGCTCCAGTCCGCCACTTTCCACGCCGGGAGTGCCGGACGGGTGGGTGCGCCCGACGTCGGCACACGCCGTGCATATACTTGGGAAAGGCCGGGGACCTCAATGAGCCGATGGCTGCTGGTCAGAAGGAGAGGGACTATGCCAATCTCAGAACTGACGATCGGCGTCCTGCTGCTCGCCGTCGCGCCGAGTCTCACACTGGCCGGAGATCCCGGAAGCGCTACCAAGGCTGTCGAGCTCGGCACACTCCTCGAGCGCGCGGGCCAATACGTGGCCGAGTATGAGAACGTCTCCCGCGATCTCGTCGCCGACGAGACGTATCGCCAACTCTACTGGAACAGCGCCCGCGCACTCCGCGCGCGCAACCTGCATTCGGACGTCGTCTTCTTGATGCTCCCCGGCTCGATCCGCTGGACGTTGTTCCGCGACGCGTACGAGGTGGACGGGAAGAAGGTGCGTGATCGCCAGGCGCGCCTGGAGAGGCTCTTCAGCGAATCTCCGGCGACGGCCGTCGCGAAGGCGCTCGCCATCGTCAGCGAGGGCGCTCGCTACAACCTCGGGCCGGTACTTCGCACGGTGAACGTCCCGCCGCTGGCCCTGCAGTTCCTTCATCCGGACAACCAGGCGCGATTCGCGTTCAAGCGTAAGGGCCGTTGCTCGATCGACGATCGGGCGGGCGTCGAGGTGTCCTTCTCCGAGACCGCGCGACCGACGCTAGTTCGCGACGAGGCGCGGGAGGACGTGCCCACCCAGGGACGTCTGTGCATCGACCCGGCCACTGGCGCCGTCCTGCGCACCGACGTGGAGTTCGACTTGGACCACGGCGCAGTTGAGCAATTGAATTGGGCGCGCATCCTGGTGCTCTACCGGCGCGACGCCAAACTGGACGCGTGGGTCCCGGCCGAGATGAAGGAGACGTACCAACTGAACCCGACCGACGCGAATCCCAAGAACCCGGCGACCCACATCGAGGCCACCGCGCGCTACACCGACTTCCACCGCCTCCAGGTCTCGATGCAGGAGAGCTTCCGGCCTGCGCCGCAACCTTCGCCGTAACTGGGAGAAGTGGCACGCCTCGATCTCGTTCGATGATGTCGCGGAAACACTGAATGGAGGCAACCATGCGACTTGCACTGGCCGTTACGTCGATCGCGCTCCTGAGCGCGCCAGCAGGCGGCTCTGGCGCGGAGAACCGTGCAGACGCGCCGAACCTGCCGGTGATCCGCATCTCGGTCGAGATGGTCCAGCTCGACGCCGTCGTCACCGACAAGCAGGGTCGCCCCGTGACTGATCTGCTGCCGGCGGATTTTGAAATCCGCCAGGATGGGCAGCCCCAGCAGATCTCCCTTCTTTCGTACGTCAAGGTCGGAGCGCCTGGAACGCCGACTCGCTCCATGCCCAGCGAAGGCGCGGCGGCCACGGGTCAGCCGGCCTCAGTCGCCGCTGCGAAGACCCCGCCACGCACGATCGTGTTCGTGGTCGACGACCTCTCGCTCTCACTGCCCAGCTTCGACCGAACACGCCGAGCCCTGACGCGCGCCTTGGACGGTCTGGATCCGGCGGATCGCGTCGCTATCGTGACCACCGCGCGCGGTGTCAAGGACCTTGCGCCGAGTACGAACCGCGCGGAGCTCCGCGACGCCGT
>PMCG01000385.1:0-1084 GCA_003155335.1 Acidobacteriota bacterium | reverse complement strand
ATCAAGTCCCTGCAGCCGCTGCCCGGCCGAAAGGCCCTGGTGCTCGTGAGCGAGGGCTTCGCAGAACTCGACTCGCTCCGCGGTTCCCATGTGCACGACATCTACTGGTCGCTCGACCGTCTCTATGGCGATGCCGACGACGCCCTCGCTGCATGGAAGAGGCTCGGGGACTTCGCGATGCGCGGCGGCGTAGTGATCGACGCGATCGACCCGCGCGGGCTGGAGACCGGTGGCATCAACGCCGATGCCTCGGTTCCCAACTCGAATGCGCCCGGCAGGTTGGCAGCCATCGGACGTTCCCAGCGGGCCCACCTCTACGATAGCCAAGAGTCACTCAAGTACCTGACGGACGCGACCGGCGGCCTGGCCATGCTGGACCGGAACGACATGTCAGGGGCTGTCTCGTCGATCCTCACCGATCTCGCCGGCTACTACCTGATCGGCTACGAGCCGGCCAAGGGCACGTTCGGCGGCAAGAGTTTTCACACCATCGACATCAAGGTGAAGCGGCCCGGCCTGAAGGTTCGCACGCGCCAGGGCTTCTACGCCGTGACCGACGAACAGGTCGCGGCAGCCCTGCCGCAAAAGAAGTAAAGGAGTCGAACGGCGGTTTCGCTTGGCTCGCGGCCATCGCGCGCTCGCCGGCCGCGAGCCTGGGCAGGCTCGCCTGGTGACGCGAGGAGGTCACATGATTCGAGCGAGATCGTCGGGACGAACGGGAAGCCTCGCCGCGGCGCTGGGGCTCCTGATCGCGGTCAGAACATCGGCGCAGCAGCCGGTCGCGGTGCAATCATTCCCTGCTGAGGCGGTCGCCATCACGGTCGACGTCCTCGCTCTCGACAAGGACGGCCGGCCGATCCGTGGTCTGACGAAGGACGACTTCACCGTGCTCGAGGACGGCCGGACACAGACGATCGTCGGCTTCGAGGCGCGCGATCTGCTCACCGCCAAGATCGAGCCGGCGGCGACGCCCGGACCAGTCGCCACGAACCAGGGCGCATCGAGTCGGCCCGGACGCATCCTGGCCTTTGTGCTCGATGACCTCGGGCTCGATCCCGTCCGCAGCGGAGCCGACGCGCAGAAG
>PMCG01000056.1 GCA_003155335.1 Acidobacteriota bacterium | reverse complement strand
CGTCGCCGACCCTGCGGCCGGTGGCATACTGGGCGGCGCCGCCTGGGCCGTCAGCCCACCTGCCGCCAGTACCTCCGCCAACACTGCGATCTGCCACCATCTGCCGGAATCGCCCCGCCGCATGTTGCCTCCCTCGATTTAGACAGTTAGCCAACCGTCTAACCATCTAGTCGTAAGATACGCGCGCCGCCGGCCGCTGTCAAGAGGTACCGACAGCGGAGTGTCCGGCCTTCAACGGCGCACGAGCTGGCCGATGAGAGCCGTTACGGCCGCGCGCGGCGGTAGCTCACGAACGCCAACTGGGCGCTGTCCGGCGACCAGGACGGCACATTGATCGTGCCCTGGCCGCCGAAGAGCTTTGCCAGGACCTCGGCCTTCCCGCCCTCGGCCGGCATGATGCGCAGCATCACGTCCTTCTCGGGTGGATGCCCTTGCACGTCCTTTTCGTACGAGACGAAGACCACCCACTTGCCGTCNNTCGGCCTTCATGCGCCAGATCTGCATCATCCCCGTGCGCGCCGAGTTGAAGTAGATCCACTGGCCGTCGGGCGAGTAGTCGGGGCCGTCGTCCAGGCCGGGCGCGGTCGTGAGCCGCCGCTCCTCACCGCCTGCGGCCGGAATCGTGTAGACGTCATACTCTCCGCCGCGCTCGGCGCAGTAGGCGAGCGTCTTGCCGTCAGGCGACCAGCCGTGCCAGTACGAGGGGGAGAGAGGCGTCACCCGGCGTGGCGCACCACCGCTGGCCGGCACTATATAGATGATGGACTGGCCGTTGCCCTGAGACTGATCGCTGATCGCGATCTGGCTCCCGTCGGGGGAGAGACCGTGATCGTTATTGCAGCGCGAGGCGAAGCCCGTGTCGATGCGCTGTGGTACACCGCCTGCGACAGGCAACGAGTAGAGCAGACCGCCGCCGTTGAAGAGGAGTGTCTTGCCGTCGCGCGACCAGTTGGGCGCCTCGATGTGGTCACGCGTGGTGTAGACCGCACTTCGATCCCTGGAGGCGATGGCGATCGTTTCAAGTGTGCTCTCCAGCACGCGCTCGCCTGTCACTGGCGGCAGCCCTTCCGCGACTTCGACGTTTGAGAACACCGCCTTCTCGAAGGCCGCGTTATCGTGCGCAGACACGCCCAAGCCGATCAGAAAAGGCTCGACCAGCCGGATGCGGAACGAGCCGCCGGCGCTACGCAGAGGCTGGCCCTCCGCGGCGACCGACAGGAAGACGTACGCCCCCTCCTTCTCGATGCGGATGCGCCGCGGCGCCTTCACATTGGCGCGGACCTCGCGCGTCAGGCCGCCCTGCACCTCGCGGTACTGGATGGAAGTGAGACCATCGCCGTGGACGACGGCGTCGACGTAAGGTGCGTCGGGCTCGAGGCTCTGGCGGATCAGGAGCGCGGCCTTGCGGTGCGCGTTGCCGCCCGTCCCGACGAAGCGGATGTCCGCGGCCAGCGAGACGTCGCCTTTGGCGCGCTTCCAGACGAAGTGGAAGGCGTCGGCCGCGAACCACATGTTCTCCCCGCTGCCGCCGACGGTGTAGGTCTTCGTGGTCCCGTCGTACTCCAGCGACCCCGGTTTACTGACTATGCCCACGTCGCCGTGCGCTTCGAAGAGCCCGAGATCGGTTCCGTCGGCCAGCGCCATATTCGCCATGAGCAACCCGGCACCTAGCAGCACCATGATCCTGCCCCTCCAATCCAGACGAGACGCATGATTCTCTCACGGTCGCCACGCTCCCCGATGCCCTCAGTCCTCAATGGCCGGAAGGGCGCGACCCGACGCAAGCACGGGCAGGCGCCGTTGACACAGTCAAACAGACGTTTCATACTGTCGTTGGGAGCAGCGGTTGGCCGAACGAACGAAGGCGCGCGTTGCGCGCGCGAGACCAGACGAGGAACAGCGTGACGGCGCCAGCGAACGGCTGCTGGAGGCCGCTGAACGGTTGTTTGTCCAGCGCGGCTTCGCGGCCACCTCGGTGCGCGCCATCACCGAGGCGGCGCGCTGCAACGTGGCTGCCGTCAACTACCACTTCGACGGGAAGCTGGGTCTGTACGAGACGCTCTTTCGCAGCCGCCTGAGCGACCTGCGTAGACGGCGCGTGGAGAGCGTCCGCGCGACACTGGATCGCGCCCGCGGGCGGGTCACGCTCGAGCTGCTGCTGACGGCCTTTGCCAACGCCTTCCTCGAGCCGCTGGTGGAAGAGGGACCGGGCCGCCATCTGATCGGTTTGCTGTCGCGCGAACTGCTCGATCCGCACTTGCCACCCAAGTTGTTCCAGCACGAGATGGTCGAGCCGGTGCAGCGCGTCTTGTCCGAGGCGCTGATGCGCGTGACGCCCGGGCTTAGGCGCGAACAGGCGGTGCACTGCGTGATCTCGATCATCGGACAGCTCACCCAGGTGAGTTTTCGCTGTCACTGGGCTGCGGCGGCCGAGGGTTGTGAGCGCCTGCGGCCGCGCCTGCCCGCGATGGTCGAGCATATCGCGCGTTTCTCAGCCGCGGGCGTGCGCGCCTGTGCGAAAGGAAGATGATGAGGACTGTTTCGAGATCGGGGGGTTGGACGCGCACCGGCGTGTTGGCGCTCGGGACCGCGGTGCTCACCTGGGCCGGGGCGGCCGGGGTTTGGGCTGGCACGCCGACGCCAAGCGCTCCTGGACGCGAAGTTGCGCTGACGCCGCCAGCTCCGGTTCAGAGCGAACCGACGCCGGAGCTGCCGGCCGAGCTGCTGCGGCCGGGCGCGACGTTCACGTTGGCGCAGGTCGTGGACATTGCGCTGGCCAATAGCCCGCTCACGCGCGCGTCCTACGGCCGAGCGCGATCCGCCGCGGCAGACCTGGGCAGCAAGCGTGGCGCCTACTTTCCGCAACTCGACGGCTCGGCGAGCCTGGGCCGCGCGAAGCAGCCGCAACTCGATGCCACCGGGAGCCCGACCGGCAACCAGCCCGTGACGGCCTATGGCGCGGCCGCGACGCTCAGCTACTTGCTTTTCGACTTTGGCGGTCGCGGTGGAAAGGTGGCGGAGGCGCGGGAGAGCCTGCTCGCGGCCGATTGGCAACACAACGCGGCAATTCAAGACGTCGCGTTGGGCGTTCAGCAGGCCTACTTCGGCTACTTGACGGCCAAGTCGCAGCTAGACGCCGCGCGCAAGACGCTCGACCAAGCACAGGCCAGTCTGGACGCTGCCAACACGCGGCACGACTCGGGCGTGGCGACGATCGCGGACGTCTTGCAGGCGCGCACGGCGCTGGCTCAGGCGCTGCTCAACGTCGAGGGACTGGACGGGGAGGTCTTGGCCTTGCGCGGCGCGCTCGCTACGGCCATGGGCCTGCCGGCGGACATCCCGCTCGACATCGGCAGCCTGCCGAGCGAGGTGCCGCTCGACCGCGCACGTCCCGCGGTCGACGGGCTGATTGCCGACGCGCGCCTCAATCGGCCAGACCTGGCTGCGCTCAGGGCCCAGGCCGAGAAGGCGGGCGCGCACGTCGGCACGATCCGCGCCGAGGGGCTGCCCAGCCTCTCGCTACTGGCCAATGCCAACCGCACCTACTACAAGGCCGCGCCTCTGGACGCGCACCTGGACAGTTGGTCGGCGGGCGTTCAACTCAACGTGCCGCTGTTCCGCGGGTTCTCGAAGACGTACGACGTGCGTCGCGCGAAGGAGGACGCGTCGGTCGCTCGCGCGGAAGCCGCGAGCTACGAGCAGCTCGTCATCTTGCAGGTTTGGACGAGCTACTACGGACTCGAGACCGCGACGCAGCGCGTGCGCACTAGTCAGGCGCTTCTGACGAGCGCGACACAGTCCGAGCAGGTGGCGCTGGCGCGCTACAAGGAAGGCGTCGGCACCGTGCTCGACCTGCTCACGGCACAGGCGGCTCTGGCAAACGCGCGGGCGCAGGAGATTCAGGCGCGCTCCGATTGGTTCGTGGCCGTCGCTCGCTTGGCGCACGACTCGGGCAGAATGATGGCGGCCGGCGAAATCGCCGTGGTCACCGAGGAGAAGAAAGAGAAATGACGACCCAAGATCTCCACAATCAACAGGCTGCGACTCCGAGGATGAACCGGGTGACGCACGCCACGCTCGCGCTCGCGCTCTCGGTCGCCGGAGCCGGCGCGCTGAGCGGCTGCAAGGGCGGCGACAAGAAGGCGTCGGGTCCGCCAACGGTGCCGGTGACGACCGCGGTCGCCGTGCGCAAGACCGTTCCCGTATCGGTGCGTGCCATCGGCCACGTCGAGCCGATTGCCACAGTGGCCGTCAAGGCGCGCATCGGCGGAGAGCTGACGGAGGTGCACTTCCGGGAGGGTCAGAACGTGAGCGCGGGGGCGACGCTCTTCACCATCGACCCGCGGCAGTATGCGGCTGCGCTGCGTCAGGCCGAGGCGCAGCTCGCGCGCGACCAGGCCCAGGCCAAGAAGGCCGAGGCCGACGTGGCGCGCTACCGCGATCTCGTTGCCAAAGACTTCGTCACCAAGGAGCAGTACGACCAGATCGTGGCCACAGCCGGCTCGGCGCGCGCCTCGGTCGAGGCAGATCAAGCCAACGCCGACAACGCGCGCCTGCAGCTCGCCTACTGCACCATCACGTCGCCGATCGCCGGCCGCACGGGGAATCTGTCGGTCAAGGTGGGCAACCTGATCAAGGCCAACGACGATCGCGGGCTGGTGACGATCAACCAAGTCAAGCCCATCAACGTCTCGTTCACCGTTCCGGCGCAGCTCCTGCCGCAGATCGCCAAGAACGACGGTCGACACCTGAGTGTCGCGGTGCTGCTGCCGGACGAGGCCAAGTCCGAGCAGGGCACACTCACCTTTGTCGACAACGGCGTGGACCCGGCCACCAGCACGGTGCTGCTCAAGGCGACCTTCCCCAATGACGACGAACGGCTCTGGACGGGCCAATTCGTCGACGTCACGCTGATCCTCGGGGAGGAGGCCGCCCGCGTGGTGGTTCCTGCGGCGACCGTGCAGAGCAGCCAGCAGGGCGACTACGTCTTCATCGTCAAACCCGACAAGACCGCCGAGCTGCGGCTGGTGAAGGTCGCGCGTCGAGACGAGACCGAAGCCGTGATCGAGTCCGGTCTGCAAGGGAACGAGACCGTGGTGACCGACGGCCAACTGCGGTTGGTGACCGGCTCGCGGGTCGAAGTCAAGGCCGCCGGCCAGGCGACCGGGAGTGAGGCGCGATGAGCGTCTCGGAGCTGTTCATTCGCCGCCCGGTCATGACGACGATCGTCATGCTGGGCATCCTTTTCTTCGGCGGCATGGCCTACCGCCTGCTGCCCGTCAGCGACCTGCCCACGGTCGACTTCCCGGTCATCTCGGTTAGCGCGGCGCTGCCCGGCGCCAACCCGGACACGATGGCCTCGTCCGTGGCCACGCCGCTCGAGAAGGAATTCTCGACCATCGCCGGCATCGACTC
>PMCG01000326.1:2565-17830 GCA_003155335.1 Acidobacteriota bacterium | reverse complement strand
CGCCAGGCGCTGAGCCCGAGCACGACATAGAACGGCACGTACTCCACCAGCACTTGCCAGAGCGGCTGTTGCCACACGCCGGTGAGGCGGAAGTTGAGCGTCACTGTCTCAGTGATCGGGATCAGCACACTCAGCAGCAGGAGCGCCGGGTCTGCGCGCAGCACGAGCAGCGGCATCGCAAGGAAGAGGTACCACGGGAAGAGGTTGGGCGTGCAGACGACAAAGGCCGTCGCCGCCATCAGCATCCGCGCCGGGCTATCTCGGCCGCGCCAGGCTGAGACGACCACGAGCAGAGCCAGCAACACCGCCGCGATCTCCCGCGACAGATCCCGCGACAGGGCCACGCGGAGCAACGCTGCCAGACTGCCGTTGAACGCCCAATGCCGCGCCATCAACCCGACTGAGCTGAAGACGGAAAGGCCAGGCGAGAGGAACGGCAGGTAGAACCCCGTGAAGATGCCCGTGAAGACGAGGCCGAAGAGCGCGCCGCGACGCAGCCCGAGCTGCTTGAGCGCAGCGGGCGCGAAGATCACGGCGTGCGGCTTGATCAGGCATGCCAGAGCCAGGGCCGCAGCAGCGGCGAGTGCGGAGCCGCGCTCGAGCAACGTGATGAACAGGACGATGAAGGGCAGCATCAGCATGTCGACGTGGCCCGGCAGGTAGCCTTGAAAGATGAGCAGCGGCGACCAGGCCATGAGAAGAATGGACGCGAGCGGCAGACCGCGGCGTTTGAGCTCACGCAGCAGCAGAAGCCAGGCAGCCACCTCGCTGAGAAGCAGCAGCGCCTGCAGGCCGAGCAGCCTCGCGGGCGTCAGCGCATATCCGAGAGCGAAGAGCGTCTCGGCAAGCGGCGGGTACACCGTGCGCAGATCCGGGCGCGCCACTGCCAGGTCGAGCGGCTGGGTTCTGAAGTGGTCGAACGCCGGATCGGCCGGCGCGTAACGATATGGATTGATGCCATGCCAAAGGACCTTGCCGTCCCATCGATAGCGGAACGCGTCATCGGAGAGGAACTGGCGCGCAGGCATCGCGGCCAAGCGGAACGCCACGCCGAGCAGTAGAACGCCCGCCAGCAAGGCAGGGCTGAGCGTCGTCCGGCGCCAGGCCAGCGTGGTCGCGATCACGAGCACGCCGCCCAGCACGGAGGCAAGAATGGCGGTCCACGTCCATGGCGTCAGCGGCGCGAAGTCCAGCCCGAGTGCGAAGGCGCAGCCGAGCAGCGCGGCCGCCGTGCCGCCCAGCAACAGCCAGCGCAAAGAACGGGAGTCGCCCAGGCTCGACATCGCGCTCAGGTCTCCAAGCCGCTGCCAGTGTAATACGGCGTCGTGGTCACTGGGCACACCAGCCATCGGACGCACCTTTGCGCAGCGCGCGAGTCGGCGGCTAAGCCTGCTGTTGCTCCAGACACCGACGCGCGGTAGAGTCCCGTCTGAAGGCCATGCGAATCCGCTGGCCTGGCCGCCGTCGCATCTTCGCTTACAACAAGGACAAGGTGCCGCGGCGTGCTGCAACCGATTATTGTCGAGGTCAGTCCACGGCAGACCGGCTCGTATGTTGACGGAGAAACTCGGCGTTCACGTCGCGTTCGTCATGGCCGCTGCGCTCACCTCGCTGGCAGTGCACGATGGCGCAGCGCAGGACGTCGCAGGCAGCCACGACCATCCAGGGCTCGCGCGCGTCCCTGGCTACTACATCGCGGCATATGACGAGACGAGGTCTGACCACGCTGAATTCTGCGTCCGGGTGGCCACAGAGCGGGCCAAGGTCACAGGCCACGGCTGGCGCATAACGTACCGGCGAGCACGCGTCGGAGCATCTCCGTCGGGCGAGCAAGTCCGCGCCCACTACCGAGCGTTGCTCAAGAAAGCGCACGCCAAGCCCATTTGCGACTCCACCCCGGACCTGGACGCCAGAATGCCGCACGACGGCGGCGAGACCTGGGTGCACCTGCGCGCGTTCGCTCCCGGCGACTCATACGAGCTGGAGGTCGTCGAGCGCGACCTACACTGAGGACGCGGGACTGGGCCCCGGGTCCGGAGTATCCTGCCCCATGGACCGACTCCGGCAACAGATTGCCTTCCTGCTCGAGATCGACAAGCTCAAGACGATCCTGCGTCGGAACCACATCGCCGACGGCTCCCGCGTCGAGAACGACGCCGAGCACTCCTGGCACTTCGCCGTCGCGGCGTTTCTTCTCAGCGAGACCGCGGCCGCAGAGATCGATATCCTGAAGGTCCTGAAGATCGCCCTGATCCACGACGTCGTCGAGATCGACGCAGGCGACACCTTCATCTATGACGAAGCGGCGCGGGCCGGGCAAGCGGAGCGCGAGGAGCGCGCAGCAGAGCGGCTCTTCGGCCTGCTGCCCGAGGATCAGGCCGCGACACTGCTGGCCCTGTGGCAGGAGTTCGAGGAGGGCCTGACGCCGGAGTCGCGCTACGCGCGCGCGATCGATCGGCTGGCCGCGGTCATGCTCAACTATGCCTCCGAGGGCAAGACCTGGAAGCAGCACGGCGTGTCCAAGGCGCAGTTGCTCGCAGTCAACCAGCGCATCGCTCTCGGGTCGCCGGTCCTCTGGGACTACGTCCGCGACCTGATCGAAGAAGCGGCGCGACGCGGATATGTCGATCGCTGAAAGCAGCTGCGTTGGTTGCATGAAGGTAGGGGCGACCGGCCGGTCGCCCCTACAGGCCGTGGCGCACGAAGCGCGCGCGCGATGGCTCACAAAGGCAGCCGGGTGTGCGCTGCTCGTGCTCGCGGCCTGCACGGCAGCGGCGCAAACGCTCCCGGATGACGCTGCTCCGGCCGCGCCGGAGAACCGCAGAGGCGGTCATCACGTGTTCCAGTTCCTGGGCGGGGCAGCGCTCGGTTTCGCTGGGCACGAGAGCGGCCACCTGACGATGGACCTGGCTCTGGGCGCTGACCCCTATTTCAAGAAGGTGGACTTCAGCGGGATCCCGTTCTTCGCCGTCACCTACCGGAATCCGCAGTCACCGCGGGGACGCTATGCCATCGCGTCCGCCGGCTTCTGGGTGCAGCACGGCATGAGCGAGTGGATCCTGACGCGTTCGCCTGACGTGCGGTTCAAGACCGCACCGGTGGCTAAGGGAGTGCTCGCTTTCCACCTCGCGTGCTCGTTGGTCTACGCAACCGGCGCCCTTGCACAAATCGGGCCGGTCGAGCGGGACACGCTCGGGATGGCCGGGGCACAGCGCATCAGCGAACGCTGGGTTGGCGTGGCCGTGCTGGCGCCGGCTATGCTCGATACGTATCGCTACTGCCGGCCGCGCAATCGCTGGGCGCCCTGGGCCTCGCGCGCGGCCAAGCTGGCGCTCGTGCTGGCCGTCCTGCGCTGAGGACGACGCGGGCGCCGCCTGCCGGGCCACCGCACAACGACGACCTCAGCGACAGCATCCTCTACTACTACCCATCCCGCCTCTAGAAGACGAGGCCGACAGTCAGTGCGCCGCGGCGGAGATCAACGGCCCACTGCTGGCTGGAGTGGCTTGCGGGCAAGACAGATCAGTGAGCTGCCGAACGGCAGATTCACCCGCCGGACGACCGCTGCCTCGAGCACGAGCAGGGTGCCGAGCAGGCCGTTGATCGGCGCCGGTGGAATGCGGATCTCGCTGGCGGCGCTCTCGGCGTCGTCCGAGGCGGGTAGACCACGGGTGCGCTGAACGAGGCGCGCCAGGAACACGATGGGAAAGAGAGTCGCGTTCGTGTGGGTGAGGCGCAGCACTTCGAGGCCCGCGTCCTCGAGTATCCTGCGCAAGCGGCGGCGGCTGTAGCGGCGAACCTCGTGAGACAGGATCGAATGGTTGCCCCACAGCAGGTTCATCGCCGCCACATTGAGCAGGGCGTGGCCGCCCGGCCGGAGCCCACGGAAGATCTCGGCCGCGGCGGCTCGCTCGTCCTCCTCGGCCAGGCACTGGAAGACGTCGAAGGCGGTGACAAGGTCGAAGGCAGCATCCGCGCATGGAATGCGTGCTGCCGAGGCGCAGGCGATGCGGCTCTTGCCCGCCTCGCGCGCGAACTCGAGCGCGCTCCAGGTGAGGTCGATGCCGAAGGCGCGACCCAAAGGATCGAGCAGAGTGAGGTTGTTGCCGGTGCCGCAACCGCAGTCGAGAACGCGCAGCGGGCGCCCGTTGCCCGCAACCTGCGCGAGCAAAGGTCTGACGAAGGCGCGGAAGCCGCGAAACCAGAAATGGTCGCGTTCGGCGCGCGCCGTGGCGGTGATCAGTCGGTCCATAGGGCGAGTCAGCGTGCCGGCCGCGGCACCGCGGGTGAAGCGCGGTCATTCTAGCTCAAATCCGTTCTGCGGAAGCCTCGCGCGATGAAATCCCCAGAGTGCTGATTCGCCGCGAAAGTCGCCGTCTGTCGAACCGACCCACTACCCGCCCTTCGGCGCCCGACCAGGTCAGGCCGGCTTGGTGTAGAGCGTGCGCGTGGGATAGGCGAACTTGAGGCCGGCCGCGGAGAGGCGCTCGAGGATGGCCAGGTTGACCGCGGTCTGTGTGGCCAGGATGTCCGCGTCCTTGCGAATGAAGTAGACGAAGAGGATGTTCATTGCCGACTCGCCGAAAGCATTGAAGGCCACGCTGACCTTCGGCTCCAGACGCGCCTCTTGCGCAGCCAGGCCCCTCAGGACGTCCATCGCCGCCTGCATCTTGGCCGGCGGCGTGTCGTAGGTCAGCCCCAGGTTGACAGCGACCTTGCGGCTGGGCTCGAGGCTGACGTTCTCCACAGGACTGTCGGCGAACTTGGCGTTGGGAATCGTGACCACAGTGCCGTCAAGCGTCTCGAGCCGCGTGCTGCGCATGCCGATCTCGCGGATGAAGCCGTCGAAGCCGGAGATCTTCACGCGGTCGTTGAGCTTGAACGGCCGATCCGCGACGATCGTGAGCCCGCCGAACACGTTCGAGACCGTGTCCTTGGCCGCCATGGCCAGCGCCAGTCCACCGATTCCCAGGCCGGCGATCAGAGCGCCGACGTCGTAGCCGGCGTTGTTGAGCGCCACGACGATGCCCATCACCCAGATCCCGATCTTGCCGCCTTTGCGGACGATCGGAAGGAGCTGGTCGTCGAGGTCCGTGTCGGTCTTCGCCGCCAGGGGTACGAGGTACTCCTTGTACAAGGCGTCCAGTAGCCGCGTCACCAGCCACGTGGCCGTGAGGATGACGATGAATCGCATGCCCTGACCGAGCCAGAGCTGGACGCCGGTGGGCAACGTCAGTCTGCTGATGCCGATCCACGCCCCGGCCACGGTCACGACGAGCACGACCGGCTCCTCGACCATGTCCACGATCAGGTCGTCCAGCCGCGTCTTGGTCTTTTCGGTGAGCTTCTTGACGACGTTGCCCGTCACCCAGTACAGGGCTCGCCCGACCAACAGCGCCGCGAGCACGATGGCCAGCGCGGTGAGCCACTGCAACACCGTATTGCCGTAGTAGCTGCGGTTGAGCAGACCCTCGAACATCTCCCCTCCTGATCGTGCGCGCTGCGACCGTCACCCCGACAGTGGTCGCCGGCCCGGCGACTCGCGTCTCCTCACTCCGCCCTGGCGGAGCCGACGAAGTGGTCCCACACCTGGATGTCTCCTGGCTCGCGGAAGCTGATGAAGCTGGCCAGAGTGTCGACCAGCAAGCCGACGTAAACGCTGCGCATCCATTTGCCTTGAAGCCGCGCAGTGACCGCCAGGATCGGATAGCGGCCCACATCTTGACGCCGGATCAAGATGCCCGTGGCGCCAGCAGCCTGAAGCTGCCGCCTCATCTCGTCCTCGACAGTGAACTTGCGCGAGCGCGGATCGTAGCCGACGGAGGTGCTCACCTCGGCCACGATCAGCCCGGACCGCACCGAGCGGCTGATGCTGTGCTCGGGGTCGGCCCCAAGACGGTCGAGCTCGCTGGCCATGCCCCACAGATGCGACCCGCTGTCGTTGGGAAGCATGCGGTGCACGTAACCCTTGGGGATCTCGAAACTGATGTGGATCGGGTTCTTGAGCTCGTTGGCAGTGAGTTCATTGAACGTCACTCGGCGATACTCGCTCGCAGCCCGCGCCGGGCTCGCGCCCGTAGCCCGAGCGCTCTCGGCGGAGCTTGAGACGCCCGCGACCCAGAGCAGCAGCCCCGGAACGAGCATGCACGACGTCGCTCTCGATCGCATGGGTCACCTCGCGCGCGAGATCTTCCCATCGACTGCTGCTTGCGGCAACCCGAGAATCGCGCGGATGCAACTCCCCGGGCGCCGCTGTGGTCAAATGGTCGAGTGGGATCTGTGAGACCCCTGGGAACCGTTTCCGTCCTCGTCGGGATCGCCAGCGGGCTTTGGGCCTGCGGCGGCGGATCGCCCGGTGGCTCGAGCGCAAGCCCACCCCCACAGGCATCCCCGGCCGCCACGGCAACGGCGGAGATCTCCACGTCAGCCGGCACGGCAATCAACCCTGGCTACGGCGGCTACAACCTGGCCATGGTCTGGTACGGCGTGAGCTACCGCGACGCCAACTTCCGCGCTGCGGCAGCCGCTCTTTCCGCGGGCTGGCTGCGCTTCCCGGCCGGCACGGGATCGCTGGCCTTTGACTGGACCACGGGGCTGTCGCGTCCCGAGTGGGCGGCGCGCTTCGTTGCTGACGCGGGCACCTACGATCTGCTTCAGGGTGCGCTCGCGACCTTGGGCGGCAAGGGCGGCGACCGCATCCAGGACTTCGCGCAGTTGGCCGCGGCGCTGGGCGCCAAGGCAGTTCTGTGCGTCAACGCCGCCACCGACACACCACAGAGCGCGGGCGCGCTCGCGGCTTGGGCCAAGGCCAATGGTCTGAACGTCACGGCCTACGAGCTCACCAACGAGCCCTACCTGTACCCCGACTTCTTCGGAGGCGGCGCAGACTACGCCGCGAAGATGAAGCCTTACCGGAACGCCATCAAGGCCGCGGATCCTTCGGCGGTCGTTGCGCTCTTCTTCAAGGACGGATCCGGGAGCTGGAACACAAGTCTCGGTAGCTACTCGGACCACTACTGGGACGCCGTAGTCCTGCACCACTACCCCGCTGTCAGCCAGGGAACCGCCTTTGCCGACGCGATGTCCGCGATGAACGGGGACCTACAGAACGCCGCGGAGTGGATCACGTCGGAAGTGATTCCGAAGAATCCCGCCGGCACGAAAGTCCTGGTCAGCGAGTTTGGTCCGGGTGGCCAGACCTCGCCGCTGCCCGGCAGTCTGTACGCCGGCATCTACTCGGCAGAGTATCTGACGCGGCTGAGCGTCGTGCCGCAGATGCTCCACGTCGGTCATCACCAGCTGTGCGCCGAGAACGGCATCAACTGGACCTACAACCATACCGGTGAGGTGGTCGCAGCCTACAACGCGGGCCGGACAGTGGATCCGACGACCTACAATTGGGGGTTCTTTCCGTCGGCTCAGGTACTCGGCGCCGCCGTCGCCAACGGCGCGCTCAAGCACGCCGCCCAGGCGCTCGCGACAACGTGCAGCGGCGGAAGCACCGTCCACGCCGGCGGTCTGGGCGAGGTCGCAGCGCTCCACGCACAGGCCTACGCCGGCGCAGACGGCCGCGAGTATCTGGTCGTGACCAACAAGGGAGCGTCCAGTGAGACGCTGCTCATCAGAGTGAACGGCACGCCTGTCTCAGAGACGCTGAACACGAGCTTCGTGACAGGGAGCGATCCTGCGGCGGTCAACAGCCCTGCGAATCCGAGTCTCGTGCGCACGCAATCCAGCACGACTGGGAATCCTGTGACTGTTCCACCCTACAGCGTGCTGCGCGTCGACTGGGGCCCATGACCGGCGGCTTTAGACCGAGGAACGTCAGGCGTGCGCGACAGGCCCAACTCGCGTGGCTGACCCTGGCCCTGACGCCGGCGCTCGCTTGCTCATCCTGTGGCCAGGCGACCTCCGACTCGTCCGCGCCGCCAGCCTCGCCTTCCCCGGCACAGGTGCCAGTTTCCGATCGGCCTCACGGACTGTTCGTTCTGAACCCACCGGCGTCCGGCAACTTGCACGACCGCGACCTCGTTCCCGCTCTGCTCTGCCACGGACCGCTCGACCCGTTCTCCACTTGCCAGGCCAAGGGCGCCGGCTTTGACGCTGTGAAGGGCGCGACCTTCCAGATCCACTGGAACGACGTCCAGCCGACCAATGGGCCCGCGGATTGGAGTGCGGTGGATGCGGAAGTCCGCGAGTGGGCTGCCGCCGGGAAGCAGGCCAACCTGATCTTCCAAGCGGCCGGCTATGGGGATACCAACTCCTTCACGCCACGCTGGTACGAGACTCCCGTCGCCATAGTTCGCGCCAGCCAGACGTCCGGCAGTCACGCCATCAGCCTGCAGACCGCTAGCGCGATGGGTTTCTTCGTGGGTAGTGCGGCCGGCCAATGGATCCAGCTCAAAGGCACCAACACGACGCCGAGCCTCGACGGGACCTACCCGGTCCTGACTTTCGACGGCGCCAACCATCTCACTGCTCTGGGCATCGCCGCAAACGACGCAGCCGGCACGGCAACGGCCGGCACAGCCGGAAACCCGATGTACGGAGCGCCTTGCGCGTCGGGGAACCTCCCGGTGCAATGGAGCCCGAACTTCGTCCAGGCGTGGCAGTCCTTGATGCAGCAGGCCGTGGCGCACTTCGGCTCGACCGCTGCCGTGGGCTATCTGCGTTTCGGCCTCGGCCTCGGCGGCGAGAACACACCGACGCGTGGGACAGAGGATGCTGCCTGCCAGGCGCTCATGACCAGCCTGGGCTTCACCGACGTGGCAGCGCCCTGGCCCGCGCCTGACGGCAGCGCGTGGCCGCCAGTGGCCGCTCGCTGGGTCGCCTACCAGAAGACGATGAGCGACTACCTGGGCTCGCTCAGAAGCGCCAAGCTGATCACCTTCTCGCTGTCCGAGATCAACCACGTGCATCCCGACGAATCGACGCCCGATGCCGCGGCAGCCAGCGCTGTCGCGGCCGGACTGGCGATCGGAAATCAGGGCTGGAGAGAGAGCGATAGCGCGACGTATGCGTCCGGAGGCCGCTGCTCCGGAGACTACTGCCGGCTCTTCGACCTCTATCGCGGACAGGTCCCTTTTGAGCTGCAGTCCGTCCTGGCCAGCAATCCCCCGCCGACGTCCGGGATGACCGGCGGCCTGGTCGCGATGTTTCCCTTTGCGATGGATCGCGGCGCGCAGATCCTCGAGATCTACCTCGACGACTGGCTCTGCACGTTCGATTCCGGCTACAGCCCGCCCTCCGGCTCTGGCAGCACGCATGCCACTTGCGTCGCTGCCGGCTACCCTGCCGCCTTCACGGCGGCTGCTGCGAAGCTGAACTGACGCAGGGCAGTGGAGCCAGCCGGGCGCAGCAGCGCTGCGCCCCTACTTGCTCGTCTTTGCCTCCGCGGGCACGGCGAAACCGCGATCGCGCATCAGCGCGGCGATGCCAGGATCGCGGCCGCGGAAGGCGCGGTAGGCCTCGGCAGGATCCATCGTATTGCCCTTCGAGAAGACGTCGTCGTGCAGTCGCTCGGCCGTGGCCTGGTCGTACGGACCGCCCGCCTCGGTGAATGCCTCCCAAGCGTCGGCCGAGAGCGTCTCAGACCAGAGGTAGCTGTAGTACCCCGCGGAGTAGTCGTCGCTCGAGAAGATGTGCGCGAACTGCGGTGTGCGGTGGCGCATCACGATCTCTTTCGGCATGCCCAGCGCCGCCAGCGTGTCCTTCTCGAACGCGCGCGGGTCGATCGTCTGGTCGCCGGCCAGATGCAGCTTCATGTCCACCAGCGCGCCAGCGAGGTACTCGACAGTGGCAAAGCCCTGATTGAACGTGTGCGCGCGCTTGATCTTCTCGACCAGCGCCGGCGGCATCGGCTGACCGGTCTTGTAGTGCAGCGCGAACCGGTTGAGCACCTCTGGCGTCAGCAACCAGTGTTCGAGGAGCTGTGACGGGAACTCCACATAGTCAGTCGGCACGGAGGTCCCGGACAGCGACGGGTAGTTCACGTTCGAGTTCAGCCCGTGCAGCGCATGGCCGAACTCGTGGAAGAGCGTCTCCGCGTCGTCCCACGAGATGAGGATCGGCTCCCCGGCCTGACCTTTGACGAAGTTCGCGTTGTTCGACACGATCGTCGTGATCGGGCGCTCGAACCTCTCCTGGTTGCGATACGCGGTCATCCACGCGCCCGAGTGCTTGGCCGGCCGCGCGTACGGGTCGAAGTACCAGAGCCCGATCAGCCGGCCCGCCGCGTCGGTGACCTTGTACACGCGGATGTCCGGGTTGTTGACCGGCACGTCATTCACGAGCGTGAACTGGAGGCCGAAGAGCTGGCCCGCGACCCAGAACATGGCCTCGCGCAGCTTCTCGAGCTGCAAATAGGGCTTGACCTCGTTCTCGTCGAGGTCGTACTTGGCCTTGCGCACCTTCTCCGCGTAGTAGCGGTAGTCCCAGGGCTCGATCGCNNTGCGCCATGGTGTTCTCCATGCGCCAATGCGCGTGCGTCTGGTAGCCCAACAGCTTCGCACGCTCGGCGCGGAGCTTCAGGATCTGCGTGATGATCGCCTTGTTGTCGTGGGCATCGTCGTGATCGCCGCGGCTGTAGTACGTCCGCCAGACCTTCTCGCGCAAGTCGCGCCGGTCGGAGTAGGTCAGGAACGGCTCCATGCTGGAGCGCGTGTTCACGACGGCCCACTTGCCCTTCTGCCCNNGCGAGATCCTCTTGCTTGTCCAGCAAGAGCACGTAGTCTGTCTCGTCCGCCAGGAGATTCTGGCTGAACTTAGTGAAGAGCGACGCCAGGCGCTGGTTGATCTCGGAGAGCCGCTTCTTGGCAGCCGCGTCGAGCCGCGCGCCGGCGTGCACGAAGTTGGTGTAGTCGAGCCAGACCAGCCGCTTCTGTTCCGGCGTGAGCCCCGCGCTCTCGCGCGCCTCGTACACCGCCGCGATGCGCGCAAACAGTCTTTCGTTCTGTGTGATCTGATCGCTGAAGGCGGCCAGCTTCGGCGCCATCTCCTCCTCGACCTTCTGAAAGTCGGGCGTGCTCATGTTCGAGCTGTAGACGCTGAAGATGCTGCTGGCGCGATCGAGCGGCCGCGCGCTCCCCTCCATCGCCGCGATCGTGTTTGCGAACGTGGGCAGCGCCGGGTCGTTGGCAATCCGGTCGATTTCGGCGAGCGCTCCGGCCATCCCGGCTTCCAGCGCAGGCTTGAACTGCTCGACCTTGACCTTGTCGAACGGCGGCACACCGCCGTAGGGACCGATCCAAGGCGCGAGCAGCGGGTTCTGCACGTCGGCCTGGACGGGTGGCGCTGCCTGCACGGTCCCCGCGAGCACGATTGTGGCCACCCCAGCCCCAGCGAAAGCAGCGATCAGCATGTAGTGCTCTCCCATGATTCAAACTCGCGGTGCCCTCGACGGGAGCCCGCTCCTCCAGTTTACCCCGGCATGCGCGTGAAGCACGAGAAGGCCCTTGCCAACTCGTGCGAGCGAAGCACAGAATACCCCGCTGTCATGAACGCTATGAGTGTGTCCAGCTCGTCGGCGCTCGCGGCTCGCCTGAGAGGCAGTCTCTGGTGGCTCCTCCCGCTGGCGTTCGCTGCCACGCTCAGGTTCGGGGGGCTACCAGGGCAGGTACTCATCGACGACGAGATTCACGCGTTGCGCTACGCGCACGAGAGAGACACGCGCTGGCTCCTCACCAACTACAGCCGCACCGACTATGGAAGGCCACTCGCTCTGCTATACAGGGCGTACTGGCAAGCCGGGATACCGCTCCAAGAGATGGGCGCGCGCCTCCCCGGGGTGCTCGCCGGCTTGCTGCTCGTCGTTGGGGTGCCGCTCGCTGCGCGGCGTGCGGGCCTCACAGAAGCGAGCGGCTGGCTGGCCTGGCTCCTGGCCATCTCGCCCCTGCTCGTCTTTCACAGCCGCATCGCGCGCACGTACATGCCCGCGACGCTTCTGGCGCACGCGGCTGTATGGTGCGCCCTCATGTGGATGGAGCGCGGAGAGCGTCTCTGGGCCAGCGCGTACGCGGTCTGCGCGGCGCTGGCTGCCCAGTGGCACCTGGTCGTGATCCCCTTCGTGCTGCTGCCACTCCCCTTCGCTGCCGCGCGTGAGTGGCTAGTTCCCATCGGGAAGAGACGGGGATGGTGGACGCTGGCTGCGACTGGGGCAGCCACCGTCGGCGGGCTGTTGGCGCTACAGGCCCCGACGCTGGAGAGCCTCGTGACGGTCTTGAGGCACAACACCAGCGCAGACCGTGTCGCCTGGGATACGCTCCTCATCAATGCTCGCCTTCAGATGGGCTCGCGAAGCGCGCTCGTCGCCTTTCTCTTGCTCGGGCTCGCGTTGTTCGGCCTGTGGCGGCTTCGGTGCCGCCCCATTCTCCTGGCCTACACGCTCACGCTCGCGGCAGGCCACGTGGCAGCGTTGTTGTTCTCCAGGCCTCTCGACGTTCACATCCCACACATCCTCGCTCGCTATCTCATAGTTGCGCTGCCGCTGCTACTTCTCTGGGTGGCCTGCGGACTGGTGCAGGCCGCTGCGCTCACCGGCAGCCGACTGACGGGTGTCGCGGTCCTTGTGCTAGTCGCAGCAACTGGGCCGTTCGCGCGGCCCGCGCACTGGCGCAGCACACTCTCCCATCACGTCTCGCTCCTGCGCTTCGACTGTTCCGTGCCGGAGATCCCCCGAGACGCAGTCCCTCGCTTCTATGCCGAACTCGGCCGAGAACCTGGAAGCGCCACCCTGATCGAGTTTCCTTGGGATCTGACTTCGGCGAGCCGCGCGGCGCTGGCCTTTCAACTGCACCACCGTCAGGCCATCATCGGCGCCCCGGCAAAATGGACGTATCTCGACGAGCCCGTGTTTCGCCTTCACTGGCTAGTCGCGCCCAAATTGGAGAGCTTTCTCTCGTCGAGCGCCCGCTATTTGGTCGTGCATCGCCACCCGCGAGCCGAGGAGCAGCTTGTCGTAAGCGGCACCTGCCCCGGTATGCTGCAAGGGCCGGCGGCTCTCCAAGCCGCGAGGGACGCCGCAGCCCCGGAGATGGAGCGAGAGCTGCGCGCGCATTGGGGGTCACCCGCGTTCGACGACGGGCCCATTGTCGTCTGGGACCTGGCCCGGCTCCGTTCTACGATGACTGGCAGTTCACCATGACCTTCACACGATCGTCCTTCTCCCGGCTCGCCACAGTCGTCGTTGGGGCGCTCATCTGCGGCCTGACCGTCACCAACGTGATCGTGTGGCATGAGGCGGCCGACCTCGGCCGCCTGCCTGCACCACGCCGCTACTGGGAAGACCTGAGCGTGGCCGCGGCCAACTCCCTCGCTGCCGAGCACCCGACCGGCGCGCCAACACTCAGCGTGAACGACGGGGACGCACAGTACTACCGCCATCAGTTGCAGAGCTACGTCGTCAGGACTGCCAAGGCGAGCGAGATTCGGCCCTGGGAGTTCTGGCGCACGATCCCCATCAAACCTCACTTCAATAGCGGTCGCCTGATTGTCCGCGAGAACGACGACATGGGGCGCTCCCTCTTGCTGACGGCCGCTTTCCGACTTCGGGGCGGCGTGGCGCCGTTTCTGCCGCTATGGCTGGGAACGTTCGCAGCGCTGCCTGTGTTCGCGTGGACCCTCTGGATCTTCGCGACCACCGGGCACCGCCTCGCGGGAATGAGCCTTCTGCTCTTTTGCGCTTCTTCTCCCTTTTTCGTCGAGACGCTCGCGCTGCCCTATTCGGCGCTCGGGTTTTACGTCTTGGCTTTGGTCGTCTTGGCCGGACTCAGTGTCTATGCCTTTCTCGGATCGCCTCGGCCGGTCTGGCGTCATGCGACCACGATACTCGTGTCAGGGATCTTCTTCGCCGTATGCGTGCTCTGTCGCAGCGGTACGCTGCTGATGCTGCCGGCCTTTGCCGTGGCGGTCTCGGTCGCCGCCATACGCGCGCGGCGCGCGAGGACGCCACCGCCGGCGGAGGCTCCGCGTCCGCTGCGTGGCAGGCGAAGGTGGGCGGAACCTCTGACAGCGACGGCCGTGAGTCTCACGCTCTTTCTTGGCCCGTACTTGATGACTCTCCGGCCAGGCCATCACCACGAGATCTGGCTGGGCGTCTGGGAGGGACTCGGCGACTTTGATCGAACGAAAGGGCATGTGTGGTCGGATAACGTCGTCAGGGACGTGCTGCGGGAGGAAAAGATCGTCCTGACAGACGGCGCCCCGGTGTGGTCGCGCCCGGCTCGCACCGAGCCCATCTTCAGGGCTCGCGTCATCGCCAGCGTCCGCGACGATCCCGCCTGGTACGCCACGATCCTGCTGAAGCGGCTCTTCGTCACGATCACGCAGTGGAAACTGCTCCCCTACGGACCGCGGGACGAGATCACGATGACACCCGCGCAGGACCCGAGCCAGGCCATCATCGACATGTACTACACGTTGACCACCCCCGCCGATTGGCTGGGGATCGGTCAATGGCGGGCCGAGGTGCCGCTGCCGCTGTTCTGGAGCCCGTTGCTGATGTTGTTGATCTGCGCGATCGCGCCGTCGAGGCTGGCATCGCTCTCGGCGCTGCGCGAGAAGGCGCGCGCCTCGCTCAAGGTGATTGGATGCGTAACGCTCGCGGCGCTTGGCCTCCCTGTTGCGATCACCACGGCAAGCGCTGTCGAAACCGAGGCGTTCGTCATCGTTTACTACCTCGGCCTGGCCTTTCTTCTCGACAGCTTGCTGCAGGCGCGTTTTCGCGGCTCGACCGCCGCGGCCCGCGATCCATCGGCGCATCGAGCGCGTCAGTAGCCACGGCGCGACGGGAGTTCGCAGTGGCAGAATGGCTCGATGCCAATGAGTCCTGAGAGCGGGTCCGACGAGATCAATGTCGTCGTGGGCCGACTGCTCGCCTGGGACGTCATCGAGCGCAAGTACCTCGACCTGCTGGCGCTCGCGGCGCAGGGGTCCATCCTTCGACTCCGGCCGGGGCGAAATGTTCCCGCCGAAAAAGACGCCGAGATTCCCTCGATCCGGGGGAACGCCGGCCGGTCGTGTCGGTCTCATCAGGCAAAGGGAGGCACGACATGCGAACTCAAGTCCTGATCGTCTCACTCGGGTGCACGGTGGGAGCCATTGTCGCCAGGCCAGCGCTGGCTCTGGAACGCGACGGTTTTGCGGTCTCGGTGCTCGTCGGCGGCGAGGTCCGGCCAGAGTATCCTGGCCGCGCCACGACGTACATCGAAGCCATCCGCGGTCGCGAGTACACGCTCTCGATCACGAACCCGCTGCCGCAGCGCGTGGC
>PMCG01000326.1:2310-2534 GCA_003155335.1 Acidobacteriota bacterium | reverse complement strand
TTTGGCGCGTACTTGGGCGAGACGCAGAACCTCGGGGTGATCGAGGCCGCGTTCTTCCGCGAGCGCGTCTGTGCGCGTCCGCGATGGGCCGATGATCGAGCGCAGGGCGCAGGCGGGCGGGACAGCGAGCCGCGCCGCAAGGCCGAGGCCAAGCAGGCAGCCCCGGCGTCTTCATTGGGCGCGGCCCAACGGGCCGAGGCCAGCGGCGTCTCGGACGAGTACGC
>PMCG01000326.1:0-2209 GCA_003155335.1 Acidobacteriota bacterium | reverse complement strand
CGCCAGCGGGTTCTCGGGTCCCTACTGCCCTGACCCGCCGCGCCAAGAGTGGTGAGAGAAGGCACAACGTCGGCGCCGGTCTCGAGAGCGCGAGACACCTCGCGCTCTCGCGCACGTTTGCGCGAACACGGCCAGCCTACTGCACCGTGATCGTTCCGTGCATGCTGGAATGGAAATTACAGTGATAGGCGAACGCCCCCATCTGGGAGAAAGTAATCCCCTTGCTGGTTGCCCCGGCGTTGATGGTCCCCGTGTCGAACTGGAATGCGCTCGCGGCGTCTGCGGTCGCCGTATGGGCTGTGCTATCGAGATTCTTCCAGGTCACTGTCGTCCCCATGGGCACGGTCAGCGCGCTGAAGGCGAAACCAGAGATCGTGACCTGATTCCCACCCGTGGCCGGAGTCGCTGTCGGCGCGGGTGTGGGCGTGGGCGTGCCCGGTGCCGTCGGGGTGGAGCTTCCGCAGGCAGTACTCAGTACCGCTCCGAGCAAGATGGCTAGAATCGATGCAACCGACTTTTCCCTATTCATACTCAGTCTCCACTTCCAGACTCGCGGGCACCCAATTGCGCCACGCCTCAGGCGATGCCCATCTCTCCTGCGTGGGTTACGTCGTCCACGTGTCCCACGGATTCTGTTAACTGCGTACGCCAGCCTTGGTACGGCTTCGGATGGACAGGCGTGAGGAAGACGGCCGCAGCAGCGCCGACGCGAGCTCCACGGCCCGATTCCCGCCGACAACGCCCGAGCCCTGGCCTATACTCGCCTCATGCGGTCCTGGCTGGACCCAAAGGCACCCTGGGCGGTCGCGCTGGCGCACGCGCGCAGGCGGGAGACAGCACAATGAGCAACAGCGACGCGGCCCTTACACTGCCGATGCACGAAGATCGCCGGGTCGGTTGCGTCGTGTTTGGCGTGATCGAGGTCTTGCTGGGCGCGGCCGCCGCGCTCATGGCCCTGCTGACGCTGTTCGTAGCGAGCATCGCATCGCCGGACGCGGGTTTCAGTTCCGTTCTGTCGAGCCTGGTCTTCTCCGCACTGCTGGCTGTCTCCTTCATCTGGCTGGGCATCGGCTCAATCCTCTGCCGCCGCTGGGCGCGGACGCTGCTCTTGATCCTGGCCTGGAGCTGGCTGGTCGCTGGCTTGACGACGGTTGCCGTCTTTGCCGTGGCCTTGCCGCAGATGGCAAGCGTGCTCGGGCTCGGCGCCCAAGGGCTCGTGGCGATGCTGGTCGTCTTCGCTGCCCTTTGCCTGCCTCTGGTCGTGATTCCGGCCGCGATGGTCCTCTTCTATCAGAGCCGCCACGTCCAGGCCACGTGCGAAGCCCGCGACCCTCGGCCGCGCTGGACCGATGCGTGCCCGCTGCCGGTGCTGACCACGGCCCTGTGGTTTGCGCTCGGCGCGGTCAGCGTGGCGCCGGTGATCTTTGGCGGCAGCGCCTTTGTACCGCTCTTCGGCCAGCTCGTCTCCGGCCGGCCGGCAGCGCTCTTGCTGCTCGGCGGCGCCGGCATCTCTGTGTGGCTGGCCTGGGGCTTCTTGCGCCTGCAACGCGTCGCTCTTTGGGCGTCGCTCGCGCTCACGCTGCTCGCGAGCGCCTCAGCCACTATGACCTTCGCGCGCGTCGACTTCCTGGAGGTCTACCGCTTGATGGGCTACCCGCAGGACCAGATCGACGCGATCCGTCAGATGGGCCTACTCGGTGGCCAGACGATGGCGTGGATGATGGCGCTGCTCGGGATCGCCACCTGCGCGTTCCTCGTGTGGCTCAAGAAGTTCTTCCCCGCGCCGAGGTCCTCCACGCAGAGGCGATCGCACATCGCCTGAGATGGCACTCGGCACGGGACAACGTCAGGGCACGGTCACTCGCACGTAGCCGGTCTGCCCGGTGCGGTGATCCAGGGCGAGAAGCGTCACCTGCTGACCCGAGCGCAGTGCCGAGGCCCAGGTCGCAAAGCCCTCGACGCCGCCGACACTCTGACTGTCGAACTCGAGCAGCAGGTCGAGCGCCTCGAGGCCAGCCTGAGCCAGGGCGCCCCGCGGGTCGAGAACCTGGATGGCCACTCCTTCGTTCGCATCGATCCCGTAGCGCCGCGCCTCTGCTTGCGTGATGGCCCGCACCGTCGCGCCGAGGCGCTCGCGCGCAGCCACTGCCAGGCCTTTCGTCGCCTCCTGGAGGCTGCCAACGCGCACGACGATTTCCTGCTTGGCCGC